>JAIEAS010000251.1 GCA_029071285.1 Clostridia bacterium | reverse complement strand
ATTTTATATGTTAAACCGCTTGTGTCCATCTTTATTTTAAGTGAACTGTTTAAGGTTTTCAAACTTTACCGAATTGTTTTTGGAAAAAAGTTTTACCGCCTTGCCGCTTGCGCCGTAAATGCGCACGGTGAGCGCGATCTGTCCGTTCAGATACATTACCCCCACGGAGCCTTCCTGAATATAGGTGAACGAATATTTTTCGTTCGGCTTAATGGCTATCGGCACTTCGGTTATGCGGGTATTGCCGTTGTTGAAATCCAGACTCAGCGTCTGCTTTGCGGGTGAAAAGGAAATCAGTTTGTATTTGCCCGCCGTGCCGTCGTAATCGAACGCCAGACCGAAGCTGCCGCGTTCGGTATAGCTGAATTCACCAGTAACGGCGTACCTTTCCCGACAGGTGAACGCATTGGTGAAGTCGCCCGACTTTACCGTCAATGTATCGCTGCAAAGCAGGGTGCGCCCGACAGTATTCTGCAGATACGCGTCCACGGGGGCGAGGCAGATACCGCCGCTGCCGTCCGATACTACTTTCTGCACCAGCAAATTTCCCGCCCACGCGCCTACGCTTTCGGTAGACCACACGGGGTCGGAGCGCCGCGCCCAGCCCACCATATAGGTAGCCGTGCCGTCCGAAACGTGCTTGGGCGCATAGAATATTTTTCCGTCCAGCCGTTTGGGCTTTGCGGTATACGGACCGTACTGCGTATCGGCGGTCGTATACCAGAGCGTATCGTCCTGCGCGGAAAAGGTCAGATACCACTTGTTGCCCATTTTAAAAGTGTCGCTGCACTCAAGGTTGTAGCAGTCGACCGTGTCGCTTACGGGGTTCGTAAAGATAATCTCGCCGTAGGCTGCGCCCGTTAAGTTTCCCTTGAGGGTATATTTCACAATTCTTGCAACTCCGCCCTGCGACGCGGTTATCGTGAGGGTTATGGTATCGGTTGCCGAATCGTAATACGCCTGCGGGTCGCGGAAATCGGATTTCTGTCCGAGGGACGAAGGCGGAGTAATCTGCCAGCCGGCTTTTTTAACGAAGCTCGTTAAGCTTGTGCCTTCCGCAACCATAATCGTTTCATTGTATTCCTTCGAGCCCGAAGAATTGTGCCCAGTGTAAAAGAAGTAATACTTCGAACCGACTTTCACCACCGAGCCCGTTCCTGTCCAGCTGTCCTGCGCGTTGTCGTCGCCCGATTCGAGAACGGGCGTCTGCGTTTCCTTCCAGGTAACGAAATCTTCGGTCGTTGCAAGGTACACCGAGTGCTTGCGGGAATCGCCGCCGTCTTTCAGATAGTAAACGTAATATCTGCCGTTTTCGTAGTAGGGCATAGTATCGCCGACGTAGCCCTGATTGTTTCCGTCCTTTGCGGGCAGAAAAAACCGCTTGTAAGAATAAGCGTTTTCCTGCCCCTCGGCAGAGGTCAGCGATGAAAAGTCTTTATCGTTGGGGTCCTTATCAACCAGCTGGGGTTTTTCGGGAACTTCGGGTTCAACCGGCTTAGACGGGTCTTGTTCAACCGGTTCGGTCGGGGTTTCGGGCTCCGAAGGCTCGGTCGGAGTTTCGGGTTCAACCGTCCCCGCGGGGGGATTATCGGCGGACGGTCCCGAGGGCTCGGTTAAATCGCAGCCCGCGGCAGTAAAGATTAAAAACGCGCACGCCAGCGCCGCGCCGAACGCCCTTAGTTTTCGCAGTAGTTTCATACGCTGCTCCTGAAATTACTTTATTTATTAATAAGTCTGCGTCCGTGATTTTTACGAACGCAGACCTTAATGAAGGAGAAAAATGATTTATCCGTAAGTATTCTTTTTTACGACTTTTCGCCGTCGGACGGCTTCGGGTCGCTGTTTTTCGATTGCTCTTTCGCTTTGGATTTTTCTTTAATCGAGCCGATTAAATTTTTAACTCCGTCAACCGCCTTTGCAAACAGTCCCTTCTTCTGCTCGATAATAACTACGTTATCCTCGTCGAGGGATTTGGTAACTTCAATCTCCTCGTATTCGCAGTAGTCGGGGGTTATAGCCTTAGTGGTGGTCTCGTTGAAGAATCTTGCGTGATTGCTGTCGATTGCCACCTTGATTTCGGTTTTATCTTTAATCTGATAAAGATTGCCCGTTTTGAGGATAACCTCTTTGTCGTTTACGAAGCCGTGAACGTTGACTATATCGCCGAGGAGCTCAACCATACTGACTTCCATTTTGAAGGTGCAGTCCTTGAATTCGGCAAACTTTTCGTCGTCCTGATAGATGAGATTTTCGGGACGGATACCGTATACGAGTCTCTTGCCCTCGTAGTTTTTAAGAAGCTCGGTCTGCTCTTTCGTGAGCTTGATTTTTTCGCCCGTTACGTCGATTTTGAAATAGCCTTTTTCAACGGTTCCGCGCAGGAAGTTCATAGCGGGCGTTCCGATGAAGCCTGCAACGAACATATTCGCGGGATTGCGGTAAACCTCGTTGGGCGCGCCTATCTGCTGGATAAAGCCGTCTTTCATAACGACTATGCGCGAAGCCATCGTCATAGCCTCTATCTGGTCGTGGGTAACGTAAATGGTGGTTGCGCCCACTTCCTCGTGAATACGCACGATTTCGCTACGCATTGCTACACGGAGCTTTGCGTCAAGGTTGGACAAAGGTTCGTCCATAAGGAATACCTTAGGTCTTCTTACTATCGCTCTGCCGAGCGCGACGCGCTGGCGCTGACCGCCCGAAAGCGCACGGGGCTTTCTGTCAAGGTAAGGCGTAAGCTTCAATATTCTCGCCGCTTCCTTTATGCGGGCGTCGATATCCGCCTTGGGCATATGCTTTAAGTCGTAAATCTGAACGGGAGTGGTTTTATAGTAAGCTAACGTTTCGCCGTTTTTCTTTATCTGTTTTTCAAGTCCGGTTTTAAGTAATTCTTCGATATTTATACCGACCGACTGAGCGGCTTTCGTCAGCTCCTGCTTTTTCTCTTCGATGCCGCTTGCCGCCGTATCGCCGTTTTCCTTAGCAAGATTTATCTGAGTCGTTCTCATGTCGGACAGAGCTTTGAGGGCGGTGTCCATAGCGGTTTTAACCACCTGGATTGCGCCGTTTATTTTCTGCTTTTCTTCCTCTTTATCAGCCGTCAGTCCGCGGAGCTGCATTTCAAGCGCGTCGATACGAAGCTGGAATGCGTTTTTAACTTTCCACTGTTCGTTTACGCACTCTTTTTCGAATTTCTTCCACGCTCTCTCCAGCTGTTTGATTTCCCTCTGGTCAATCGCTATAACGGGATTGCCGTCCTTGTCAAGGCGGGGCACTTTGATTTTTCTCAGTTTAAGCGCGTAAGCCATATTGTTATAGACAGTCATCTGCGGATAAAGCGCATAGCTCTGGAAAACCATTGCAATATCCCTGTCCTTGGGCGCGGCGCTGTTTTTAAGTTCGCCGTCTATCAGAAATTCGCCGTACGATATTTCTTCAAGTCCCGCAATCATTCTGAGCGTTGTGGATTTTCCGCAACCCGAGGGACCTACGAATACGATGAATTCTCTGTCCGCGATATCGATGTTGAAGTCGTGTACCGCGTGAACGCCGCCGTCGTATACTTTATTTACGTTTATAAGTTTTACTGAAGCCATTTCATTTTACCGCCTTGTTAACGTTTTCTTTATTTCCCATTGCCGAAATTGCGCCGAAACTCATTGTCGTATAAGCGCCGCATCTGCAAGCGAAGTCAAGTATTTCTTTAAAATTCAGACCTTTATTTAAAAGGTTTGCGCAAGTTGCGCCGTTTTCCATAAGTTCCGCGATAAACGCTCCGAAGAACGAGTCGCCCGCGCCGGTGGTATCCACCGTATTGACCTTATAGCCTTTGCACTCCTCGCAGGTACCGTCGGAAAGATACAATTTTGCGCCCTTTCCGCCGTTGGTTACGAGTAAGATTTTGAGGTTACCCGTGAACATTTTCTTTACGGCTTCAACGCCTTTGAGTCCGGTTATGAATTCGAGTTCGTCCTCGCCCACTTTTATTACGTCGGCAAAAACCGCAAATTCGTTTACAACCTTTTTGAGCTCCTCGGGGTCCTCCCAGAGGTTGAACCTGAGGTTGGGGTCGAAGCAGATTAAAGCGTTGCTCTTTTTGGCTTTATCTAAAACGTACTTATGTGTTGACATTGCTTCGAAGGTTTTAAGCGCAACGCTTCCGAATTCCAGAACGTCGTCCCCGTTGAATTTAACGTTTTTGAAGTCGCCAGAGGTGAAGTGCAAGTCCGCCGCCGCCTTGCGGAAAAAGCTGAACTCTCTTTCACCGCCCTCCTGAAAGCTGACGAACGCAAGCGACGTGTCGTACTCGGTACTCTTTGAAATATAAGTGGTGTCGACCTTTTCGTTCTTTAAAGTTTCAATCAGAAACTCGCCGAATCCGTCGCTGCCAACCTTGGTGAGATACGCCGCTTCTCTTCCGAGCTTCACCGCCTGAACGCACACGTTCGCGGGAGCGCCGCCCGCCTTTTTGACGAACTGCTGCGTATCTTTAAGCGAAGCAATTCCCACCGACTGAAAATCGATTAAAAGCTCGCCTATGCAATACAGCTTACTCATAGAAAGCTATCTCCCCTATTTCGGCTTTCGCGCCGTTGGAATAGAATGCAAAATTCTGTTCAGCCGTCTTGGGTATGCGCACCGTAAACGCAATCTGTCCGTCGAGATAAACGGTACACAAATCGTTCTGGTACAAAACCTCTACGCCGTACTCGTGGTCCTTTTCGTAAACGAAATCCTGCGTCGTAAGCGGCGAACCGTAGCGGAGAATGTTAGTAACGTTGTTGTAGCAGGCTATTCTGTTTTTTGCGGGTTCGAAAGCAATCACCGCTCTGCCGAGGCGGTTGTTGTATTCGCCCTCCAAGCCGAAGGTAAGACCGAAGTCGCCTTTGTCCGAGCCTGCCTTTATTTTAAAGCTCA
>JAIEAS010000250.1 GCA_029071285.1 Clostridia bacterium | reverse complement strand
GAGATAAAGACCCCGACTTCAGCAAAAGTTATCGGCAAGCGCGGGGACGTGCTGGACGCTATTCAGAGCATTGCGGGCGCGGTTGCAAACACCGGCAGGGACGATTATAAAAAGGTCGTTGTAGACTGCGAAAACTACCGCACACAGCGCGAAGAAACGCTGAAAAAGCTTGCGGATAAGCTCGCTAAAAAGGCAATCGAAACGGGCAGAAAGGTCGTTCTCGAACCTATGAACCCTTACGAAAGACGCATTATCCACTCCGCCCTCTCGGGTTACGAAGGAGTTAAAACGGTATCCGAGGGCAGAGAACCCGCAAGATATATCGCTGTCATTCCCGACGGAGCTAAGCCCTTTGACAAGGGAATAAGATTCGGCGAAAGAAAACCCTACGGCAACAACCGCGGCGGACGCGGCAACAGAGGCGACAGAAGAGAGCGCGGCGGCAACCGTGAAAGAAGACCTTCAGGCGGAAGCAGACCCGCACGCGGCAAAAAGGAAATCGTGTTCGGCGCGTTCCTCGGCAACAGCGGAAACAAACCCGAAGGCGACTAAGCGTTCCGCTTAACCGTGTATCTTAATTGCTACCGTACTTGATTAACTAATCACAAATCAAACTAAAAAAAATAAAGCGCGTAACAAACTTGTTACGCGCTTTACTTTTTGTGTAGTGTGACAACCGCATAGAGCACTTATATTAAATATTCCGTTGGATAGCACCACGAAGTGTATAAATATATTACATCATTTTATAATAAAAAACATGCCTTACATCACAAAGTGTTGTAAAAATTTTGCAGAGCAGAGCAAAAACCCTGCGTCATTGCGAGGGAGCAGCGCGACCGCGGCAATCCAGACTATACGCTTATTTCAAGAACTTTGCTTCTGGATTGCTTCACTCCGTTCGCAATGACGTATGGAGCGCAACGCTGCCGGGCTCTTTTTGTCATTCTGAGCGTAACGAAGTGAAGCCGAAGAATCCCCCAAACGAAGTTCCCCAACTACCCAGTCACCGCGGGGACCCTTCGGCTAACGCTCAAGGTGACAAGAATGTATTTTCTAATATGCAAAAACCCCCGCGCGAAGCGCGGGGATTTATTAATTGTAACCTATTTATTACTTAGTTGTTTTTTTAGCTGCGGGTTTTTTAGCCGTGGTTTTTGTCGTTGACTTGGTTGCGGTTTTGGTGGTTTTCGCAGCCGTCTTTTTTGCGGCGGGCTTCTTTTCTTCCGCTTTCTTTTCCACTACGCAGTTTGCCTTTAAAGTGTTCAGACATTCCCAAAGCTCGTCGGGTATTCTCGTCTGAATTGCGGTGTTGTAGTAGTTTTCAATTTCCACAGCCTCTGCCGCCCACTTCTCTTTGTCGACGGTGAGAATTTCTTTAAGGGAATCGATATCGAACTTTTTGCCCGCGCTGATTTCGTAATCCATCTCGGAAATGTCGATATCCTCAGCCTTGGGAACGTAGCCGATAGCCGTCTCTTCCGCGTCCACGGGCGAGTCGCTGCAGCGCTTTAAAATCCATTCCAGTACGCGCATATTGTCGCCGAAGCCGGGCCACATAAAGTTGCCGTCCTTGTCGGTGCGGAACCAATTTACGTTGAAAATCCTGGGAGGGTTCTTCACCTTTTTGCCCATTTCAATCCAGTGTGCGAAGTAGTCGCCCATATGATATCCCGCGAAGGGTTTCATTGCCATAGGGTCGTGGCGGAGAACGCCGGTTGCGCCCGTCGCCGCCGCGGTCGTCTCGGACGACATTGCGGAGCCTATGAACACGCCGTGATTCCAGTCGCGCGACTGATATACGAGGGGAGTAGTCGAAGCGCGTCTTCCGCCGAAGATAATTGCCGAGAGGGGAACGCCCGTCTTGGAATTGAATTCGGGGGATACGCAGGGGCAGTTGATAGCCGGTGCGGTGAAACGCGAGTTGGGATGAGCCGAGCAGGTCGACTTGTCTTTCTTGTCAAACTTTTCGGGGTTCCAGGGCTTGCCGGTCCAGTCGATAATGTGCTCGGGCAGCTCTTTTGTAAGTCCTTCCCACCATACCGTCATATCGTCGGTGTTGAGTGCAACGTTGGTGAATATGGTGCCGCGTTTGGTTGAAGCAAGCGCGTTGTAGTTTGAGTGTTCATTGGTGCCGGGGGCTACGCCGAAGAATCCGTTTTCGGGGTTGACCGCCCAGAGTCTTCCGTCCGCGCCCACTCTTATCCACGCGATATCGTCGCCCACGCACTCGATTTTGTAACCCTTTTCAAGGTAGTGTTTGGGGGGAATAAGCATTGCAAGGTTTGTCTTGCCGCACGCCGAGGGGAACGCCGCCGCAACGTACTTCTTTTCGCCGTCGGGATAGGTTACGCCGAGGATAAGCATATGCTCTGCCATCCAGCCCTCGTTCTTGCCGAGGTATGAAGCAATTCTCAGAGCGAAGCACTTTTTGCCGAGCAGCACGTTTCCGCCGTAAGCCGAGTTTACCGAAATAATCGTGTTGTCCTCGGGGAAGTGCATGATGTATCTTTTTTCCGCGTCCACGTCGCACTTTGCGTGGAAGCCCTTGATGAAGTCGCCGTTTTTGCCGAGAGAGTCGAGGCACATTTTGCCCACCCTCGTCATTATGTTCATATTTAAAACTACGTAAATGCTGTCGGTAACCTCGATGCCGATTTTAGCGAAGTCCGAGCCTACCACGCCCATCGAATAGGGAATGACGTACATCGTCCTGCCCTTCATCGAACCGCGCGCAATTTCGGAAGCAAGCTCGTAAGCCTGTTTGGGGTCCATCCAGTAGTTTACGGGACCCGCGTCCTCTTTGTTTTTCGTGCAGATAAAGGTTCTGTCCTCAACGCGCGCAACGTCGTTGACCTTGGTGCGGTGCAGGTAGCAGTCGGGCAGTTTGTTTTCGTTAAGCTTAATAAGCTCGCCGCTTTTAACCGCCTCTTCCTTCAAAGCTTTGATCTGAGCCGCACTGCCGTCAATCCAGACGATTTTGTCGGGCTGAGCCAAAGCCGCACTCTGTTCTACAAATTCAAGAACTTTTTTGTTTTTGGTTAATGCCATATATTAACTCCTTAAAAGTTTTTCTCAATAAATTCAGCCGTTTGATAATTTTCAACCAAATTGCTCCGTATACATTATACAGAAAAAAGCCCTTAAAATCAATTAAAATTATGTGAAAATATAATGCAAAAATATATTACATTTTACATATTTTGCGGTTTTTTTCATAAGGTATACGTAATATAATAGTTAACATAAGGAAACGATTATGAGTGGATACACTAAAAATATAGCGGTAATACGCGAACTTAAAAACGGATTTTCCGCAGACGGCGGACCTCTGACGGGACTCGTCAAAGCCGAACGCTACGGCGCGAAGCTTCGGGCGGAAGTATCTTTGATTAATTTTGCCCCGCTCACCGAGGGCAGATACGTTGCCGCGATTTCGGACGGAACGCATACGCAGATACTCGATAACGGAGTTTTCGAGGGCTACTCGGACGTGGACACGGGCGCGGGATTCGCCGCTTTGGTGTGCTTCGTCAACGGCGCGGTGTCCCCAATAGCTTCGGCGGTGTGCGGAAATTTTCAGTCCGCGGCGCTCGGCATAAAGGACTTTATCGAGCGCGCCGAAAAACCCGAAACGGTGCAAATCCCGACCGAAACCGCCTACGAGGACGAGGCTATCGCGCAGGAGAATTATTATGAATACGAACAAGCTAATACGGACGGTGGGTCTGTACGCAAAGATAAAACGCAAGAAAAAAACGGGCGCAAATCTGAACAAAATGAAGAGGGTTCTGCTCACGTCAAAAGTAATAGGCGAGCGTCAGGTCTTGCCCGAGGAGAGTGTTTCTATAAAACAATGAAGGGCGAAATTGATAAGCTCCTCTCCACCTATCCCGCGGAAAACAATCTTGAAAAGGTTGTGGAAAATTCGCGCTGGGTAAAAATCAGCTACGGCGGCGATAAATTTTACGTCTTCGGGATTATATACCAAAAAGACACGCCGCAGTATATCTGCTACGGCGTGCCGACGGACGACAGTAAAAAACCGCCCGAAAGTCTTAAGGGTTTAGCCACGTTTATTCCCGCATCCGCGGAGGGCGCAACTGAAGGCTTTTGGGTAATGTATCAGGACGCGGCGACGGGCGCGAGCGTAAAAATACAGAGTGCGTAAAAATTTCATTTCAGCCCCCTGAAGGGTTTGAATGTGAAAAGGGCGTACACGGTATATACCGCCGCAACGCTGCACACCGCGAGGAAGCTGCGGTAGACGTGCTCGATTTTAAAGCACAGAAAATACAGCAGGTTAAAACCGCTGAACGCGTAAACGCCGCCGCATATCCCTAAAAAAACCAATAAAATAACGCATAACAGCGAGGTTATTCTCATACCCCTATTATGCGCTATTTTTGCTTTTGTTATAACGGAAAATTATTTTATCGTTATGTTGTTTAAAACGAGTTTATCAAAGTCGATGCTTTCGGCGAAGTCGCGGGGGATAAACCGCACCATTGAAAATTTTGCGTAGTTGAAAATGTGCGTCTTCAATAAAACGGGCGTGGCGATATCCAGCTCCTCGCAGATGTCCGCAAGGTAGTTGAAAAATTCGCCGTAAGAAAACTTGTCGTCCCGTTCGTAGGTTATCTGTTTTATAATTTTTTCGCCCTTAATGACTTTCGCCCAAATTCTGAACATACTACCAGTATATAACAAACGCGGAAAAAAGTAAACCGTATTTAGGTTGACAAAACTTTCATAAGAATATATAATATAGCAAGTAAAAGAGATAACGCGTGGTTCCGTGAGGGCGGAATCACGATTTGTTTATCCTTTTTTAGGAAAATAACAATATAAAGAGGTATCATAATGGCAGAACGTTTTGTGATGACGCAAAAGAATTACGAAGATCTGAAAAAGGAGCTTGACTATCTCGTAAAGACTAAGCGTCCCGAAATTATCGAGCGTATCGCGGAAGCCCGTTCGCACGGCGATCTTTCCGAAAACGCCGAGTACGACGCGGCGCGCGAAGAACAGCGCTCGAACGAGGGCAAGATTGCGGAGATAGAGTTTCAGATTAAAAACGCCGACGTGCGCGAGGAAGAAACGGACAACACCTACGTCCACCTCAACAGCGTTGTAACCGTGTACGACGAGGATATGGAAGAGGAAGCCGTATACACCATAAGCTCGGTTACCGACGTTGACGTAATGCACGGCAAAATTTCTATCGAGTCCCCTATGGGCGCGGCATTGCTTAAAAAACGCATAGGCGACAGTGTAAACGTTTCCTGCCCCGACGGCACCTCTTATACTCTTAAAATTCTGAAAATCAACTAAGGATATTATCGTATGGAAGAAATAGTAACGGCTGCGCCCACCGAGGAAGAGCTTGCCGAGCAGGCAAGGATAAGGCGCGAAAAACTGCAGAAGCTTGCGGACGAGGGCAACGACCCTTTCGTAAAGGTAAGCTATGACGTAACCGCAAATTCACAGACGGTCAAGGATAATTTCGAACAGCTCGAAGGCAAGGAAGTATCGCTCGCCGGCAGACTTATGTCCCGCCGCATTATGGGCAAGGCTTCCTTTTCGCATATCTCCGACCGCGACGGTTTAATTCAGATTTACGTCCGCCGCGACGACGTCGGCGAGGAAAATTACGCGTCCTTCAAAAAGGACTACGACCTCGGCGATATCGTAGGAATTAAGGGCTACGTTTTCAAAACACAGACGGGCGAAATTTCCATTCACTGCAACCATATAGAAATGCTGACGAAGTGCCTGCGCCCCCTGCCCGAAAAACAGCACGGACTCAGGGACGCGGATATAAGATACAGACAGAGGGACCTGGATTTAATCGTAAATCCCGAAGTAAAGAACACCTTTATCACCCGCTCGAAAATTTTGAAAGAACTCCGCTCATTCCTTGACGGACGCGGCTTTTTAGAGGTTGATACCCCCGTTCTTACTACGCTCGAAATCGGCGCGGCGGCAAGACCTTTCAAAACCAAACACAACGCTTTGGGCATTGATATGTACCTGCGAATCGAAACCGAGCTGTATTTAAAGAGGTTAATCGTCGGCGGACTCGAGAGGGTTTACGAGGTGGGCAGAATTTTCCGCAACGAGGGAATGGACGCTTTCCACAACCCCGAGTTCACCACGATTGAAGTCTATCAGGCGTACTGCGATTATCACGCAATGATGGACTTGGTCGAGGATATGTACAAGACTGTTGCAAAAAAGGTGTGCGGCACGACGGACATTACCTACCAGGGAACAGAAATCCACCTCGGCGGCAAGTGGGAAAAACTCACTATGAAAGAGGCGGTTAAAAAATACTGCGGCGCAGACTACGACAGCTGGAAGACGGACGCGGACGCGCGCGCCTGCGCAAAGAAACTCGGCTGCGAAGTTGACGAGGGCGAGGCGGCTACGAAGGGGCACGTTCTTATTGCTCTCTTCGACGCGTTCTGCGAGGACAAGCTTATCCAGCCCACCTTCATATACGATTATCCCGTGGAGAACTCACCCCTTGCAAAGCGCAAGGCGGACGACCCCGCGTTCACGCAGAGGTTCGAGTACTTCATATGCGCGCACGAATTCGGCAACGCGTTCTCGGAACTCAACGACCCTATCGACCAGAAACAGAGATTTGTAAAACAGGTCGAGGAAAAGCGCGCTCAGGAAAAGGGCTGCAACGCGCAGGTTGACGAAGACTTTATCACCGCGCTCGAATACGGTCTTCCCCCCACGGGCGGACTGGGTTTCGGCGTGGACAGACTGGTTATGCTTCTCACCGACAGCCCGACAATCCGCGACGTGCTTTTATTCCCCACGATGAAACCCAAAAAATAACTGCGAGGTTTTTGTATGTACGATTATTTGATTTACAACCGTCTGAAAAAGGCGGGCGTAGCGCAGAAAACTTTTCATATTCCCGGTCATAAGGACAAGGGCGAGTTTAAAAAGCTTTTCCCCGTGTCCGCAATGGACGTAACCGAACTCCCCTACTCGGACAACCTTCATAACCCCGAAGAGGTTATCGCCTCTGCCCAGCGCGACATTGCCGAAATCCTCGGCGCGGGCGCAAGCTTTATCACCACCGACGGCAGCTCGAGCGGCGTATATGCACTGCTCTTTGCGGCGGCGCAGCGGGGCAATAAAATTATCGTAATGCGCAACTCCCACCAAAGCGTGTGGACGGGCTGCAGACTTTTAGGGCTGGAACCCCTGATAGTTCAGGGTGAAGAGGTTGAAGGCCTGCTCTGCTTCCCCGACCTGGAAGAGATTGAAAAGCTGATTGCCGCAGACCCCAAAATTGCGGGCGTGCTTGTAACCTCGCCCGACTACTACGGCAAGATAGCTCCGCTCGATAAACTTTCCGAAATTACGAAAAATTACAACCGCCTTCTTCTTGTGGACGAAGCGCACGGCGCACACCTTGCCTTCGGCGACAAAAAGGGATATGCGGGACTGTACGCCGACGCGTGGGTTGACGGCGCGCACAAGACTTTGCCCACCCTCACGCAGGGCGCGATAGTCAGCGTAAACAACGGTGAAATTTATCCTTATATCCGTGACGGAATCGATACTTTCAGAACCACCTCGCCGAGCTATCCCATAATGGCTTCGGTTGAGTACGGCGTTAAGTATTACGCAAACTACCCCCTCAAAATACAGAACGCGAAGTTCGCGGTCGAATCCTTTTTAAAGGAGTGCGAGGGCGTGCTTCCGATGGTCGTTCACGACGACTACACCAAGCTTTTACTTGACTGCAAACCGCTGGATATATCGGCGGAAACCGTTCTTTCAATGCTCGAAGGACGCGGCACCTACGCCGAGCTTTGCGACGGCAGATATATTCTTTTCTACCTCTCGCCTATGATCGAACTCGGCGAACTGCGCGACTTGAAGAGAAAGCTCGTTTCCATTACCGACAACAAAAAGCTTGCCGGCACCTATAAGGAAAATCCCCCGATACCCTCGGCGGACAGGTCGTACAGCTTCCAGTACGCGCTGAAAAAGCCGTGCGAGCTGGTTGAATTAGAGGACGCGATAGGCAGAATGTGCGCGAAAAACGCGGGCGTAAATCCGCCCTGCATTCCCGTCATAGTCGCGGGCGAAATGGTAACGGCGGCGGCGGTCAGAACGCTCGAGGGAGCGAAGCACACCTTCGGCGTGGTGGACGGCAAAATTTACGTGGTTAAAAAATAATGAAGGGCAAATTTATTTCATTCGAGGGCTGCGAGGGCTCGGGCAAGAGCACGCAGATAAGACTGCTCGCAGAATATCTCGACAAAACGGGCGTGCCCTATATCGTAACGCGCGAGCCGGGCGGCAGCGAGATTGCCGAAAAAATCCGCGGCATAGTGCTTGACGGCAAAAACAAAAACATGTCCGACGAGTGCGAGGCGCTGCTATATGCAGCCGCGCGCGAACAGCATTTAAGCGAGATTATTATCCCCGCGCTGAACGAGGGCAAGCTCGTTATATGCGACAGATACGTTCACTCTTCGCTCGCCTATCAGGGCTATGCGAGAGGACTGGGCGAGGAATATATCAAAGCGATAAACTCGCGGGTCATTAAGGAATATATGCCCGACGTTACACTCTTTCTTGACATCTCGCCGGACGCGGCGTTCAACCGCAAACACGGCGCGGACAAGGACGACAGAATGGAACAGCAGGGAATGGAATTCCACCGCCTTGTATATAAAGGATATAAGGCGCACTGCGGCGATAAAAATTTCTGCCCCGTGAATTGCGGTGGCGAAAAGGCGCAGACCCACGCGAATATCATAAAGACTTTAAAAGAGTACAATATTATAAAGTGAAAAAGTTAATTTCGGGAACAACGGCATATTCGGTCTTTTCAAACGACCTCAAAGGCGGAACGCTGTCGCACGCGTATATGCTTGACTTTGCCGACCCCGAAAACCTGCGCGGCGTGCTGCAGCTTTTCGCCCTCGAATTTTTCGGTATGGACGGAAGCGGCGCGGACGGCAAACGGCTTTTAAACGGGAGCTTCCCCGATTGCAGGATATACCCCGACGAGGGCAAAAAAATCGCCGCGGACGGCATTGCGGAAATTCTTGACGAAAGCGCAATGAAGCCCGTCGAGCGGGACAAAAAGCTCTTCGTCATAGCCGGCTTCGAGCAGGCTTCACAGCTTTTGCAGAACAAGCTTTTAAAAACTCTGGAAGAACCCAACGCGGGAGTTTACTTCCTGCTGGGAGTAACTAGCACCGCGCCCGTACTCGACACGGTAAAGTCGCGCGTGAAAAAGCTGACCATACCCCCCTTTTCCGAGGAGCAGATTTTTTCGGCATTGCAGCGCGCGGGCGAAAATCCGCTGAACGCGGACGCCGCCAAAAGCTGCGGCGGAATTTTAGGCACGGCTCAGAATATGGTGCGCGGCGGCTGGTTTAAAGAAGTGGTTGCGGCGGCGCGCGAAATCTGCTCGGCAACCGAATTGAAGGATATAGGTCCGCTTGCAATAAAGCACGGCGAAACAAAATACAAAACCGAACTTCTCACGCAAATGAGCGTAATTTTCCACTCCGCTCTGGTCAACAGACTTAACGGCAGCGAGGACGAAATTTCGCGGCTGTGGGCAACTCCCGCGCTGATATACGCCGAGGAGTGCCTTGCAAAAGCCAACGCCGACGTGAAGTTCAACGCATTTTTTCAGGGCCTTTTGTACGATTTTATGCTCAGGCTCACAGAGGAGAATAACAAATGGTTAAAGTTACGGCAGTAAACTTTAAAGAGGGCGGCAAGGTCTACTACTTCGCCCCCGGTAAAGAAGAATATAAACGCGGCACGGGCGTCATCGTAGAAACTTCCGCGGGCAAAGAATACGCCACCGTGGTCGTGCCCGAGTGCGAGATTGACGACAGCAAAATCGTCTCCCCCCTCAAACCTGTGCTCCGCATAGCTACGCAGAAGGACAAAGAAACGCTGAAAAAGAACGCCGAGCGCAAGCCCGAGGCAATGCGCATCACGCAGGAAAAAATCGCAAAGTACAAGCTGGATATGAAGCTTATCGACTGCGAGTTCGCCTTCGACGGCAGCAAAGTAATCTTCTTCTATTCCGCGCCCACGAGGGTGGATTTCAGAGAGCTTGTAAAAGAACTTTCCTCCACCTTTAAAATGCGCATCGAGTTAAGGCAGATAGGCATCCGCGACGAAATTAAAATGATTGGCGGCATAGGTCCCTGCGGCAGAGAATGCTGCTGCGCAACCTGTATGTCCGACTTCAACAAAGTAACCATAAAAATGGCGAAAAATCAGGGACTTTCATTAAACCCCGGAAAAATTTCGGGCTTGTGCGGAAGGTTAATGTGCTGCCTCGAATACGAAAACGATTACTACGCCGAAGCGGGCAAGCAGGTTCCCAAGCTCGGTTCCGAGGTCGGCACGCCCGACGGCAGAGGCACTGTCGTCAACGTGAATATGCTGAAAATGCAGGCGCGCGTAAAAATCGAGGACAAAAAGAACGATATGTTCACTTACCACGACTACCCCGTCGAGCAGCTTAAATTCAAACGCGGCAACAAGAACCAGAAAGAGGAAAAGGACGAGCCTTCGGACGCGGAACTTAAAGATTTACAGGATTGACCGCAAAAAATTTTGGGCTTACCCCTTTACAATTAAAAAAACTTGTGATATAATTTTTTTATACAGTCCGACAAGGCTCGGAGAAAAAACCTATTAAAATAATTGGAGGAAAAAAAATGGCACATTCGATTACTTCCGAATGCGTAAGCTGCGGCGCATGCGCGGGCACCTGCCCCGTTGAAGCGATTTCAGAGGGGGCTGAACACTACGTTGT
>JAIEAS010000025.1 GCA_029071285.1 Clostridia bacterium | reverse complement strand
GGATGGAACCGCGCTTGACACCCTTTACGACCCCGACCCGCCCGCGGATTTGGTCGCGCTCAAAAACGGCGCGGCGCGCAAGCCGTACCGCCTGACCGACTTCGACCCGCCCCACGACAAAGAAATGGCAGTTTTCACCCACGCGAAAAAACTGAGCGAGTATATCTTCGTAATAACCGAGCGCTCGCCCAAAAAACTCAGGTGGAGCATAATCACCCGCTTGCAAAACGCTTCGGTTGACGTAATCGAAAATCTTTACCTTGCCAATTACGAGCGCGACGAGGAAAAGCGAGTAGAGTATCAAAAACTTGCAATGGTAAGCTTAAATATCGTCGACTTTTTTGCAACGACGGCAAAAAGCAAACAGGCGATAAATATCAGACAGACCGCAATAATTTCAAAACAACTGACCGAAGTCAGAAAATTATTGACCGGCTGGGTAAAAAGTACCAAACGCGGCAGTAGATAGCTTGTAATTTTTCAAGCTATATGCTACAATATTTTTACAAGGGCGAAAGTTTTATGTACTTGTGTGCGGTCGCCTAACCCTTCAAATTACAATAATGCGTACAATTTGAATACGTCCGGCAGTACCAATAACAATAATGTCAACAATACTAACGGCGTGCGGCCCGCGCTTCACTCGCCTGCCCGTAGTTTGGCAGGTTTTCCAGTATTCGTCTTGTGCACTGACAGACGAACAGAAATGATATGAGAATGAAGGGGCTTTCGTCCTGCTTTCCGCAGCTTTACAAAAGAAAAAGGTTTCGGAGGCGAAACATACTCAACCTTAATTCAACGGCTTTTCGGCCTTTGAGTTATTTGCTTAAATTAAGCGGTTGAGTTTTTTTGTGCAAAAAAACCCCGCGCGGCTTTCCGCCGTGCGGGGTTTATAAGGTTTTAGGCAATGCTGTTTTCAAGGCGGGTTTCTATAAGGCTCATTCGGTAGTAAAAGGTGGATTTTTTCAAACCCGTCCTTTTAAGAATTTCCTTCACGGTGATTTCGCCGCTTTTATACAGTTCCACAAGCTGTAAAAATTCTTCTGACAAAGCGAGGTTCGGTCTGCCGAAGCGTATCCCGCGCAGCTTTGCCGAGGCAATGCCTTCTTTCTGGCGCGCGTTTATCTCTTCGCGCTCCTTTTGCGCAACGTAGGATAAAATCTGCAAAACGATATTGGATATCAGCTTGCCCGTAAGTCCGTTGTCGTTCGTGCGGGTGTCGAGGATAGGCATATCAAGCACCAGTATGTTCGCGCCGATGTTTTCGGTTATATGAACCCACTGCGCGATAATCTTTTCATAATTCCTTCCAAGGCGGTCTATTGATTTGATAATCAATAAATCGTCTTTTTTCAGTTTCTTCAAAAGGCGGTTATAGCCCTTTCGGTCAAAGTCTTTGCCCGACTTTTTGTCACAGTAAACGTGTTCTTTGGCAACTCCGTATTGAATAAAGCTGTCAATTTGTCTGTTGAGGTTCTGGTCTGTCGCTGAAACGCGTGCATAAGCATAAATCATAAAATTCTTCTCCTTATCAGACCAGTCTACAACAAAATTTAAAGATAAACTGTCGGTTTTGAGGGGTGATTTTATGTAATTTTTGGGTACTTTTAGAGAAAAAATACCCAAAAAATAAAAAAATCCAAAAAAAGTATACCTTTTTTGGATGGTTTTCGTTGGTTTTTGTTAGTAACAAAAATCGGGCTTTTTTGCCATTTTAGTGCCTATATATAATATAATATGCCGCAAAATATGTCAATAGTATTTTTGCAAAAAATGTATACTTTAACTGACCTTTTGCAGAGTGCAGCAAAAATTGTACCACAACCAACTGATTTTATCTTTATAGAGATAAATCAAACGGTAAACCCTTCGCCGCGCGTCTTGCGGCGCGCGGCTCGGGTGTCACCCTGAGCGTCAGACGAAGGGGCTCCACGGTGACTGGGTGGTTGGGGGATTCTTCGCTTCGCTCAGAATGACAATAGGCGGCGGCGCAAAAACAAAAAATAAAAAAAGGAAAAGTGCGAATGTGGCAAACCTGCGCCGCCCGCTTACTTTCCAGCCAAACAAAAAACAACAAAAGACAACGATTATATAGCAATATATCAGGGAGAAGAATTTTATGAAAAAAGTTAAAAGGAACCTGTTGACGGTAATACTTGCGGTATTATGCGCGGCGGCGTGCGCGCTTGCGGCAATTCCCGTATTAAGTACAACCTCAACAAAGACCGCGAAAGCAGCCGGTACCGACTTTTACGACGGCGGCGATTTAAACGCGGATGCGCTTGACGCCTGGGCGGCTTCGACCACGGGCAAGAGTTATAGCGATTTGGGCGACTTGATTGACGACGTCCAAAGCGGAACAACGCTGAAAGCGAGCAACTATTCATCCGCGATAACCTTTGGCGGAATGGAGTGGTGGCCCGTGCTTGTTGAAAAAAGCGGGGATAGCGCGGTTCTTACCTTATGGCTTAAAAATTCGATAGGCAACTATAGTTTTTCCGACGGTACCTATTCTACAAAAGCAACCAGTCCTGCAAGTAATGACTATACTAACAGCTGGATACGCGCGGCTTTAAATATGGGACAGACCGACCTTGGCTATTATTACGGTGGATATCCTAACGGTAGTGGTACCACTTGTACAAAATATCAAAATAACCAAAAATCAGCTTCTGCTAACTGCGCGCCTACGGCGTTCACCACTTTTAAGGAATTTGTAGCTGGCGGAACGTACGCAGATTTCATTCTTCCCGGTCCTACGGGGGATAATATCTGGTTGCCCTCCACGGACGAGGCGCAGAACGGCGGCAGCTGGGGTTGTACTTCTGCTAACTGGGCAATAAACGGTAGTTCGTATCAGTGGACGCGGTCGCCTTACCCTTCTCCTTGCAGTAGTGCGTACTATTTGAATTCGTCCGGCAGTACCGGTAGCAATCTTGTCAGCACTACTCTCGGCGTGCGGCCCGCGCTTCGCTTAGATCTGTCATCTGCCGCGTCAGCGGCGGTGGCGCCTAATGACGTAGAGGCAGATTACACCGGCTCGGCACTGAGCATAGCGGACGTAACCGACACCACAACGACAAAGTGGTATAAAAGCGACAGGGTAACTCTTACCTACCACACAGACGCCTCCTGCACCGCCGCGAACCTTGTGAGCGGCGCGGGCCCTATCGACGCAGGCGACTACTATATAAAAGTTGCGTTGGCGGCAACCCTGAACCCCGACAGCACCTATAAATTCAAGTTTAAACCTTCGGTTGACCCGACGGGAAGCTACACCACGCAGAGGTGGATGCCCGTCAAATTTACCGTGAACAAAAAAGTTATCGGCGTAAAATTCACCTACGACGCGGACGGTCTGCCCAGCGTGGCTTTTGACGGAACGCTTGCTACGCACGATACGAGCGACCCTACGAAAACTCCCTCGCTCAAGCTGAAATATTCGAGCACGACGGGCGCTTCGGTAGCCGACCCTTACACCCTGCCCACGGCGATAGGCACGTATAAGGCGACGGCGGAGATTGAAAACGAGGCAACCGGTAACTATAACTACGTTCTGGACACCAAAACGATTGATTCAAAAACCTTTAATATAACGGCAAGAAAGGTAGACGACCCCGTTTCAACCACGGGTTCGAACAAAAAGACTGTTCCTTATGACGGCAATCCGCAGACGATGACTCTGCAGAACATTACCGACGGCGACGTAAGCTACACGCCCGGCACCGGAGTTACCATTGACAGCTACGACAATACGACCGGCGTTCTGACCTTTTCGGCAACCAATGCGGGAACTTACTACGTGAACGCAGACCTTGCCGACGGCGGCGCGGGCACCGTATGGAAGACCTCGGGCGGAACGGCAACCAAGCAGTTCACTCTTGAAATCGAGCAGGCAACGCTTACGCCCACGATTACGGGCTTGCCCACAAGCTGGGCGCAGGGCACCTCGCAGACCGCGACGGTTACGCTCAGCGGACTTATCGGCAGCGACACCGTTTCGATAGAGGCGTACTATAAAAAGAGCGGCGGACTTGAAATCGCGGTAGCGGGAGTGGGCGACACCTTCACCATACCCAACGATTTAACTCAGGGCAGCTACACCTTCGGCGTGAAGTACACGACCACCACGGGCAACTATAAGATGTCCGAAAAGACTGTAAACTTCACCATAGACCCGCCCGACGCGGCGTTCACCGCATCGGACATTGAGTGGCAGTACAGCTTAGCGGGCGGCGCGGCAACTATCGTTCCCGCGGGCAAGGGCACGGCTACCGACCCCTACAAGGTTTCGTACGCGAACGCGAACTATCAGTTCACTTTAACCCTTGACAGCGCGGCACTCGCCGCAAAGGGCGTTAAGGCTTCGTATTCGGGCGATACGAGCGCGAAGAACGCGAAATCGACCCTTTACAAGGTTACGGTTACTATCGCGGCTAAGGACAGCTCGGTAAGCTATACGACGTCGGTTCACGATTTCTACTTCGAAATCGAAAAGGCTAAATTCGATTTATCCACGGTTGAGTGGGATTACGATTCCGCCAACCCCCTGCAATACTCGGGCAGCCCCCAGACCGTTACGCTGAAAGGCGGCACGATTCCTACGGGACTTACCGCATCTTACGTTAAAAATCCCGACGCGATAAACCAGATTGCGGTCGGCACCTACAGCCTGCGCGTAACCTTTACCGCAAGCGATACGACTAACTATATCGAGCCCGTTTACGGCGATACGACGACCTACGACGGCACGTTCGACTTCGTCTGCGACTGGGAAATCGCAAAGAAGAAGATTAACGTAACGTGGAGCAACCACTCGGAAAGCGACACAAACGGCAATATCGTAATTATCCCCAGAATGACCGCGAACGAAGACCTTATCGACTACTCGTTCGAGATGATGGACAGCTCCGGTTCGTACGTTTCGTGCGGCAGCCCCGTATACGTTGAGGGCACCGAAGTTCAGTACAAGATAAAGGTTGCGCTTAAATCGGCGAATACGGCAAGCTACGAGCTGGTCGGAACCGATTACAAGGAATTCTCGGTAGGTAAAGATAAGTACCCCGTACAGATTAATCTGAACCTCAACGGCGCGCTTTTAGATACGAGCGTAACTTACTATTACAACGGTTCGCCTTACGTTGCAACCGCAGTGCTCGTAAGCGGCTATGTAACCACTTCGGACTTCGTAATCAAGTATTACGATAAGACCGATTTGACGACCGAGCTTGCTTCCGCACCCGTAAACGTCGGCGACTACAAAGTAGTGGTTGAGCTGACTGCAAGCGCGGCGGACAATAACGTTATCACAGGCACGAGCGAGTTTGAGTTCAGCATTGCAAAGGGCACGTTCGATACGAGCGGTCTGAGCTGGCAGTACACGCACGACACCGTTACCGCAACGTGGGACGAAGTGCAGAACAAGTGGATTGACGGCGCGGGACTTGAAGTAACCGAGTTCGTTTACGACGGCACCACACACGTGTTCACCCTCGTGGGCAAGTCGGACGTTGAAACTCAGCCCGGTATGACTTCCGTAACCCTTACGGACGACAACAACACCAACGCGGGTTCTTACACGCTTGGCGTAACGTTCACTTACGACACGGATAACTACGACGCGCCCGTATTTGCGGCAGACAGTATCCCTTACGTAATTAAGAAAGCAACCATTGACACGGACGACGTGAAGTGGGGCTATATCGGCGAGGACGGCGCGGAGCACGAGATTACCGCAACAACCGTACTCGAATATATGCGCGACGGCGGCGCGGCTAAGGACTATGAATTCGTCCTTATCAACCTGCCCGCGGAACTCAGCGGCAAGGTAAGCTATAAGCTGAACGGCGCAGCCGGCAACACGGTTGCAAACGTAGGCACTTACTACGTCGAGTATACCATAAGCGGATTGGATACGGACAATTACGAAACGCTCGTAATGCCCGCAACGCTTGAAACCAAAAAATTCGTTGACATAGTCGAAAGAGATTTAGGCAAGCCGACTTTTGACGGAAGCTGGACGGAATTTAACTTCCTTGACGACCCCCGCAACCTGTTAGAGCTTTGCGGTATGGATCCCGAGGGACTTGGCGTTTACTACAACGCAACCGTTAAGTTCAACGGCGACGCTTACGGCGGTTACGACGGCGAGCAGTACGACGGTTTCCACGCGGGCAAATACGTAGTTGTGTTCGACGTAATCAAACTTACGGGCGAGACGGGCAACAACGTAACCTTCGGCGGTACGGTTAAAACGCAGGAAGTTGAAATCGACGTTGCTAAGCAGACCATTACCGTAACGGGCTGGACGGGCGACGAAGAATCTTCTTCGGCTAAGTTCGACCTGACAGGCGCGGCGGCAGTAGTAGGCACCCGCATCGAGGACGAGTTCGGCACCGTTTACACCGAGGAAGACTATTACAGCGCGCCCGCAGGCAACACCTTCTTCGCTAAGCCCTACGTTAAGGAAGGCTACGAGGATGATATCGAAATTGCGATTAAACCGGGCGTTGCGGAAAAAATCGAATTCTCTTCGTCGTTTGAAATCGATTCGAACACGAAGTTTATAGCAAAGCCTTCGTTCGAGAACGCAAGTATCGAGTACGACGGCGATGAGCACGAATTTGTGCTTAACGGTCTGGACGGTAACGAGGATTATATCTACGTAGCCGAGGAAAGCGACGATTTGTGGCAGACCGAGTCGGGCAAATACAGCGTGACGATACGCTTTGTCAGCGGTGTGAACGCTTGCTGGGAAGGCAGTACGAAGGAAAACCCCGACAGAAAGGCAATAACCCTTGAATTTGAAATTACCAAAAAGCAGATTTTAATCCCCGAGGTTGAGGATAAGTCTTATTCGGGCGACGAAATCGACGTCTGGACCGATTTAGAGGGCGGCTACGGCGACTTCGTAATTATGGTCAGCGGCGACTACTTCGGACTTGACGCAGGCAAGTACAACTTCGTGCTTCAGCTCAACACCGAAAAGTACGGAGACAATATCGAGTGGGTTAAATCCACTTCCGATAAGTCGACGACCAAATCGGCGGCTAAATGGGCGCTTGCTTCTTCGTCTGTCTTAAGCAGCGACAAAAAGCAGGTTACCGTGCACTGGGAAATCACCAAAGCCGTAATTACCGGCGTTTGGCAGAAAGACGGCACCCTGAAGCTGACAATCCCTGGCTATAACGGACCGGTTGACGGACTTATTCAGTACACTTATACCGACACGGACGGCTATTCGGTTGCACCCGAGGACAGAGTTGCGGGACAGAAGTACAATTCTTCCGCGAAACTTAACCCCGATTATGCGAAGAACTTCGAGTTCGACGCCGCAACCAAAGCCGCAACGGCAACTCCCAATTCGGGCGCGTACGACCCGACCAACGGTCAGGGCACAAAACCGAGCCCGTTGGACAGCATAAAGAATTTCATGACCAAGACGGTTATGTATTTGCCGGTTTGGGCTTGGTTCCTGATTGCACTTGCGCTGCTGATTCTGCTGATTATCATTATCGTAGTAGCATGCAAGCGCCGCAAGAGCAAGGAAGAAAAAGAGGCTATCAAAGCCGCTAAGGAAGAGGAAAAACAGCGCAAGCTGGAAGAAAAGGAACGTCTTGAAGAAGAACGCCGTCAGCGCGAAGAGGAAAAACGTCTGCGCGAGGAAGAGCGTGAAGAAGAGAGACGCCGCAAGGAAGAAGAGCGCGCCGAAGAAAGGGCACGCCGTGAGGAAGAACGCGAAGAAGAGAAGCGCCGCCGCGAGGAAGAGCGCGAAGCCGAGAGAGAAAAGCAAAGGGCTGAGATGGAGCTTGCAAAAGCAAAACAGGAAGCCGAGCTTGCAAGAATCAAGGCAGAAGCCGCAGCTGCGGCAGGTATGGGCGGAATTGGCATGGCAACCATGGCTATGCAGCAGCCCCAGACCAACGCGCAGGCGCAACAGCCCGTTCAGCAATCCGAGCAGCAGCCCGTTCAACAGCCTGTAGCTCAACAACAGCCGGTTGTTCAGCAACCTGTAATGCAGCAGCCTGCGGTTGACAACAGTATTCTTTCACAAATTCAGGCAGAGCTTGCCGCAATGCGCAACGATCAGGCGGCAATGCGTAATGATCAGGTTGCAATGCGCAACGAACTTAATTCGCGCAATGCGTCGGCTTACAGTGCGCCTCAGTATCAGCAAATGCCTATGATGCCGCAGATGCCGATGCCTATGCAGGGTTATAATATGCCTTACAACCAGCCTATGATGAACAATATGGGCGGGGCGGATTATCACTCGATGTATATGGAAGAACGCGCAAGAGCGGCTGAAGCACGCCTCGCTGAAGAGCGCATAAGGGCGGCTGAAGAAAAGCTTTACCACGCGGCAGAACAGCGCGCAGTGCTCGCGGAAGAGAGGTTTGTACGCGGCGGTATGTATCAGCAGCCTCAACAGCTTCCCGCGCCTCAGCAGGTTCCTATGCAGATGCAAATGCCTGTACAGCAGGAGCAGCCGATTGATGCGGATTTCCTCGGCACGGCAATTGCAGCGGCTTTAAGGAGCAACGCGCAGATACCTGCGGCGCCCGTTCAGATGCTGCCTCAGCAAACCGCGCAGGAAGAGCTCGCACAGCCCGTTCAGGCGCAGTATCCCGCTGATGCGATAATCACTACCACGACGACGGTAGATACGAGCAAGCAGAAAGCAGGACAGCAGAGAGCTGTACGTGACGACGGAAGAATTTTCGACAGTGATGGTTTCTACGATCCTTTAGATTGACAAATTAATACTCAAACTTAAATATTACAGTTAAAGGAAGTTCAGTTTTGAACTTCCTTTTCTGTATGCAAAAATGAAAGCTTAGTGAAAATTTTTTTAAAAATGTAAACTTTTAGCCTAGTTATTGGGCTACCTATTGTAGGGATAAATTTTTTAAAGGTGAAAAACTTACACCTTTGAATAATATATAGAAATTTTAGGAGGTAAAAAATGAGCGGATAAGACATTAGAAAAGTGTTGCAAAAATTGAGGATTTGGAGGCAGGTAAAGGGAAT
>JAIEAS010000249.1 GCA_029071285.1 Clostridia bacterium | reverse complement strand
CCTCGGTAGAAAACAAAAGTATACCTGTATTTACGATGGTTAAACGGGTTTTGCCCGTAATCGTTGCGGCGTTTGCCGTGTGCTGCGGTGTTGCTATTTACGAGGGCAAGTCGGCTAAAAAGCAGCTTGAAGAAGTTAAAAAACTCACCGTAGGCGAAAAGGTTAAAATAAAGCCAAATCTTTGGACTAAGTGGCGCGAAAAGGCTGTTGCGAAAAAAGAAAAAGAATTATCAAAAGTCAGTTATTGGACGAAAAGAAAAGAAAAAATCGCGTTAAAAGCTACTAAAAAAGTTTATGCGCGTCATGTTAAGTTTTTAGAATCAATGGAAAAATCTAGACTTGTTAATTGTCGTAGATTTTATACGGGACTTGTTAAATTTATGGATTTCACGGGTAAGCACTATATTGCTATAATCCGTGCGGCGGTGGCGTGCGTGTGCGTGGCGTTCGTTATCGCGGGCATATTCAACGAGGGCGCGTACCAAATGCTGCAAAAGGCGATAATAATCTGTACGGAGTGTATCGGCCTTGGGTAAGATTAAAAGCTTTTTCATAAAAGTCGGTCAGTGGTTCAAAAGACACGCACCCACTAAAAGACGGCTGATACAAATTTACACTGCTCTGCTATTTAACGCAAATATTAAAGGAATTGTCAGCAGCGGTGATAATGTGCTTTTCAATGGCAAAACCAAATATCTGTGTTCACCCGGACTCAACTGCTATTCCTGTCCCGGTGCGGTTGCATCCTGTCCTTTGGGCGCGCTGCAGAACGCAATGGGTAACTCAGGTACGCGCGCGCCGTACTACGTGCTCGGAATTATCGGAATTCTGGGACTTATGTTCGCCCGCACGATATGCGGTTTCTTCTGCCCCGTAGGGCTCGGTCAGGAGCTTTTATACAAGATTAAAACTCCCAAATTAAAGAAGAGCCGCTACACGCGCATACTATCGTATTTTAAGTACGTGCTGCTCGTCGTAATGGTAATAGCAATTCCCTCAATATATGCTGATGTTCCGGCGTTTTGCAAATATATTTGCCCTGCGGGAACGTCTTCTGCGATATTACAGCTTTTAAACATAAATAATGATGCATTATACGTAAGGCTGGAATTTTTATTCAGTTGGAAGTTCCTGCTGTTGATTGCGTTTATAGTAGGAAGTATTTTCATTTTTCGTTTCTTCTGCCGTTTCTTCTGTCCGCTTGGCGCAATTTACGGCTTCTTCAACAAGATTGCGCTAATCGGCGTAAAACTTGACAGAAGCAAGTGCGTTGACTGCGGAATGTGTATTCAGACCTGTCAGATGGATATTAAGCACGTTGGCGACCACGAGTGTATCAACTGCGGCGCGTGCATTTCCGTCTGCCCCACGAAGGCGATAAGCTGGAAGGGTGAAAAGCTGTTTATTAAAAAGTCGGAAATAGAGGAAGAGGTAAAAGCTCCCTCACTCAACGCCGTTTTAGAGAGCGGAACTACGTTGCAAACAGCGGAAGAGGTTTCGGGCGCAACGGTTGTTGCGGAAACGCCGAAAGAGGAAGCCGCCGCATTTGAGAGCGTTGCGGTTGAAAAGCCCGCGCAGGCGAGTCCTGCGGTCAAAGCGTTCAACAAAAAGGCGTTCTGGCTTCAGTTCAGTGCGTGGGCGCTTGCAATATGCGTGCTTATTGCATCGCTCGTGTATTTCAATTTCTTTGCAGTAGGCAGTTCAAGCACTATAAATGTTGGAGAGGAATGCCCTGACTTTACTATATCAACCGTGTTCGACAGCAATGGAGCTTATGACAGCGCGGGTGAAAAAATTTCCGAAATCAAAATTTCGGAAAACCGCGGAAAAGTAGTAGTGCTGAATTTCTGGTATACTAGCTGCTCACCCTGCGTCGGTGAACTGCCCGGTTTTAACAGGGTGAGGAATGAGTTCGGTGATGACGTTATGATAGTTGCCTTGCATAGGGCTGGACTTGAAACCAATGCGGCTATACAGAAATACATTAACGAAACTAAAAATGACGGCGTCAATTATTGGTCAGAGTATTCAATTATATTCGGGCTTGATAAAGGTAATGCATGCTTTAAGTCGATAGGCGGAGCGCCTGCTTATCCTACAACGGTAATCGTGAACAAAGAGGGTAAGGTATCATTTATCCAAATAAACGGTTTGGCGGAAGACGTTTTGCGGGAAGAGATTATAAATGCAGGCGGAACGCTGCTTAATCTTTAAAAAGTAAAAATAAATCCTCGTGCGCTATATGCGCACGGGGATTTTTAGTTATTAAAGTTTTATCAGAGCACTACGCGCCATTCGATGGCGTATACGCCGTTTGCGTTTGCGGTGAGCAACAATGTGATTTTCTCGCCGGTGTAGGCAATACTGAGAGTCTGACCATTGCCGTAAGTCGTGTTGTTGTACACAATCTGACCGTCAGACGACTTGATTTCAAACTCATAGTTCATAGTAGAGCCCTCGAAGATAGGAGGCTGAACGTATACGTAAACACCGTCGCTTGCGTTCTTGTCTACGGTGAATACGGTATAGCCTACGACAGAAAGCTGAATTGCGTTGCTTTCGTTCGTTCCCTTCGTATCCGTTTCGTCGCCAGATACGGCTTCAACTTGATTTTCGGTTACGTTGGTAACCTTTACAGTCGCCGTGCCGCTGCCGCTTACGGTGAAGTGCAGCTTTTCGTTCGATTTAAGCAGAACGTGAAGAAGTCCGCCTTCGCCTTCGAAGCTGTTGGTCTGGTCGCTTGCTCTCAATGCAAGAGTGCAGCCGTCGGATTCGAAGGTGTAAACGCCGTTTTCCGCCGCCGTGAAGGTTGCCTTATTATTATCGCCGCTCAGATTGAGATTGCTTAACCCCTCGCCGAAAATATAGGGGTTTGCTTCACTGCCGTCGCCGGGTGCGGTCATACCGCCTTCGGGCATATAGTACTGGCAGGGAAGAAGCCATGCGTTTTCTCCCGCAGCCGCTGATTCGATAGCGCGTCCCGCGGACAGGTGCAGGTATTGCCAGAGCGCGTCGTCTACAGGATAAACTCCGTCGTCGTTGGTGAGATTTGTTACGTATTCACCGGTGGGGGTGCCCTTTGCGTCCAACTCTTTCTCAACGTAAGCTTTGATGAAGTCTGAATAATCGTAAGTGGCTTTCAGTATGCCGTCCTCGTATTCGGAGAAGGAGTTCGCGCCGGTGTATCCCTCGGGGTTGTAATACTTGAGTCCCATATCGATAATTGACAGTTCGCTGACGCGCGGAATCGGTGCGTTGAGGTTGATATGAAGGACAGGACCGTCTGCGCCGTTTACGTGATAGTATCCGTCGCTGCCCTTAACAATTTCGTAAGAGCCGTCGGAAGGTACGAGTGTGAGTGTGCCCGTCTGATTTGCATACTTTGTAAGATTTGCGGGAGGGGTAACTTTCGTGGTTACAACGGGCGCGGGTTCTGTGGCTTCGCCCACTCTCTTAACCGTTATTGTAACGTCGCAGTTGTCTTCCGCTTTCAGACCGAAATATTGTGTTGCGCGCGCGTAGTTGCCGTACTCGGTAAGTTCAACGGTAATCGTTCCCGTAGTTCCGCTTTCGGTCGTTTCGGTCGGATACAAAGGAATACCGTCTTCGTCGGCAAGTACGTAGGCGCCGTTGAATTGGTACATTGTAACGGCGGAGGTGGTTGTATACGAAATTTCATATACGCCCGCAGCCGCTTTGGTTGCCCACTTCTGGTTGTAGTCAACCTGTTCGCTGCCCTGGTCGCCCTTGGTTTGTTCTTCTTCGCCCAGTTCCTTGTAGGAGAGGAAGGTGAAGTAGGAGTGTATATCCTTTTTAAGGCTGATGGTAAGCGTTTTCGAGCCCTCTTCGATGGCTTCTTCGGGGTTGTCTTTGTTGAACGTGCGCTTGTAATCCAACGCATAGGTCAGGTTATCCTGATAGCTGCTGGGAACGTACTTGAATTCAAAGGTTGCCGACAAACCGTCGAACTCTGCGCTCGATTCGGTTGCCTTGTAGCTGTAGGGGTAAACTCTGTTGCTGCCTGTCGGCTCTGCAAGATACGCCGAGTAGGTTTTTCCCTCTTCGGGAGTAAATCTGAAAGTAGCCTTGCCGTTCTTGTCCGTCGTTGCGGTGAGGGTAACGCCCTTTTTTGCCTCGACGAAAACGTTTTGGGAAGCTTTTTCGTCGTAGTAGCCTACTCTGAAAACTGCGCCTTCAACGGGATTGCCGTTCTGGTCGACCGCGTTTACGACGTAAGCGTCGCCTTTCGGTTCGTCCTTACAGCCTGCAACGCCGACAACGCCAGTCGCCGCGCAAGCGGTGGTTAAAAGCGCTATAAGCAATTTCTTTTTTAAAGTCATATTATAATCCTTGTATTCTTTTTAAATTATTTGGTGATGGTTATTGTGTAATCGCCGTAGCCGTCAAGATAAAGGTCGGTATAAGTCCAGCCGCTCTTTTCGCCTATAAGTTTGACGTGCCATTTGTAGCCTGCTTCAAGCTTGCTTTCGTTGAGCTGACCTTCTTTGGTTCCGCTTGTGATTGAAACTTTGCCGTCCGTGCCGATAAGTACGGGGCTGGTGCAGAATCCGGTATCGTCCGTGTCGGGATTTACCGCGCAAATCTGAATGCTGATTTCCGTGCCCTGGTCGCCGTTTTCGTCAACGCCGCCGATTCCGTCCTTATGTCCGTTTACGGCAGTTCCGTCGGAGTATACAACCGTGAAGTTGTAGCTGTCTGCTTTCTTGTCGCCGCAAGCCGTCAAAGTCAGCGACATGCAAAGGGTTGCAACCATAACGGTTAAAATTGCAACGATAGTGATAATTGTCTTTTTCATTATTATGCCTCCAAATAAAAGTTTGACCTTATTATATATCAAAATTCATAATTATGCAAGAAAAAAGCCTTAAAACGCTTAAAACAGGTTATATTGTGCATTTATTACATAATATTGCGTATATTGCATACAAAAATAACTCCCCCGCCGAAGGGCGGGGGAGTTAAAGTTTGAGGTAGCTTTAAGCGTTTGCGGGTCTGCTTACCGTTTCCATATATACGGCGAACATTTCCCATGCGCCCGAGGATGCGGGTTCTTCCAACGCCAGCGTGCAGGCGAAGCTCAGAATATTCACAAGCGTCTTGTCTGCTTCGACCAATCCGTACATAGGATCGTTCTTGTCTTTGTTGGTTGCGGTCGCAAGATAGGTCTTCATCATCGGGGTGTAATCGGCGCCGCCGTTCTTTTTGAAGTTGAAGTAGTTGTTGTTTACTATCTCTTCAAGCGAGTGACCGTTTCTGTCGAAGTAGTTCGAGTGAAGGAAATCGATATAGATTTTAGAACCGAACTTGCCGTTGGTGTAGTGGTAGTAGATGTTGTTCTGCTGGTTGAGAGCAACGTTTACCGCCAGATAGTAGTTTCTTACAGGGGGCTCGGTCGTGTAGGTGAATACGCCGTCGCCCGTCGAGGCGTAGCGCATATACTCTATGCTGTCAACGTTCTGATACTCGATATACATATTGAAGGTACCGGTTTCGCCCGCGGGGTTTATCGCGCCGTGAACGTAATAGGTTTCGCCCTCTTTAAGCCATGCGTAAGCGAAATAGTTATCGTGCGAGTCGCTGTAAATATCGCCGCCGCGTCTCATATCGTTGTCGGCTTCGACCACGAGTTTGAAATCCTTATCGAAAACGTAAAGCTGAGGGTCGGTGCCAGAACCGGATTTTATTTCCGAACGGAAGAGGTAGATGCCCGAGTGTTCGGGAACGAGCTTATACTTTAAGCCGCCGCCGTCGCTGAGGTTGAGTATCTTGGTAACGTTTACCTCGGTCTTGCCCTCTTCGATTTCAATCGCGTTGTCGTAAATCAATCCCTTTACAGGGTCGATTTCTTCATAGCAGATATGGTCTGCGCGGCTGCCGTAGTGCTTGTAGTAGTAGCAGAACTCAAGCCACTGACCGTCGTATTTTCTGTCGCCGTCAACGAACGAATCGGAATACTTCTCGTACATTGCATCAATAAACTGATTTAAAATTGCAACCAGCTTGTCGGTTACGGGAAGAAGTCCGTTGTCGGAGAAGCCCTGCAGGTAGTAGTCTTGAATGAAATTTTTGGTCTGATCATCCGTAAGGTAGTCGAACGCGAGAGGTATTTCGTTGGTGGCTTCCTTGTAGTTTGCAAGCTTCCAGAAGGAGAGCTGGTAAACCGAAGTCGGTCTGTGATTGCCTTCGGGGTCTACGAATGTCGACGCGCCGAGGTGGGTCTTCGCCCAGTAGCCCGCGTTCAGAATATCCGCAAGCAGTAAGGCGGTAGTGCCGTCCTTGGTTATATAGTAGTAACCGTCATCGTCGTGTTTCGATATGGAAAGGTTGTAACCGCCGAGAGTGTGGGTGCTGTTGGTAATAGCGTAGTTTTTACCTGCTTCGTAAATTAGATTGTTGACTGCCGACGTCCTCTGGTCGACTACGTCCATAATTTCGGTTACGGGACGGATATTTATATTCTTTATCCATGCCTTTTCGTTATCAACGCTTCTTACAAGGTTTTTGAAGTACATAAACGCCAGGGTAACGGTTTCGTCGCTGTCTGCAACGTACGCTGCCAGATGCTCTTTCCAGCCTTCGCTGTCGCCGCTGTGGTCTCCGCCGCTGACGATTTTGCCGTCAACCAGTACGTACAGAAAATCGCCGCCCGTCTCGGTGGTTACGTAATATTCGTACGAAATCGCGCTGCCGGCGGTCAGGGTTATATCCGCGTACAGGGTTGAAAAGGAGTAGTCGGTTTCCGCGTTGGACGCAACAAGGAATTTGTCGCCGTCCGCCCCGCTTATAAGCCAGGGCCAGCTGTTGTCCTTGTCGTTGCCTTCCTCGGCGTAGTATCTGTTTATCGAAGCTCCGTCCATAACCTTGCCGGTGATTGCTTCGTCAATTGCTTCCGAAGAGGGCATAATAAGGTTTGCAGCGGGTTTTGCGTACTCGGTGGGGGTTGTGTTGGGGTCGTCGTCGATTATAATATCTTCTTGACCGTAATCGTCGCGGGTGTAGTCGTGGAACAAATTACGCCAGTAGGTCGCGGAGAACTCGCTGGTCCTGTGGATATTCGCAACCAGACCGTATCTGTCTACGATAACGGTTGTGGGCCAGCCGTCTACGCCGAATTTATTTGTAAGACCCGCCGCATCGTATCCCATATGGAAAGTGGGGTTGGGGTCAAGTCCTTCTGCATAGTTTACTATATTCGGGTTTGCATCGCGGTAAGAGAGCGCGACGATTGCAATTTTATCGTCGTATGCTTTGTAAGCTTCTTCTATTGCGGGGAACTCCATCTTGCAAGGGGCGCAGCCGATATAGAAGAAGTTGAGCATAACCGCCTTGTAGCCGCCGATTTTCTCGTCGAGAAGCTCTGTCAGGGTATGTTTATTTCCGCCGAGCGCGTCGGTGTAGGAAAAGTCGTACATAACGTCGCCCACGGTGTAGACGGTGTTAGAAGTCGCCGCCGAGGTGATTACCTTCGAGGAAATTTTTATCGTAACGTCGCCCTTGACGGGGGATGTGTAATAGGTCGTGTCTTCAAGGTAATAGCCTGCGGGAAGGGTGGCTGTGTCTACTTCGAGCTGGTAAACGTCGGGTTCGAGATTAAAATTAATTTCGCCGTCTTTTGAAATGCCCGAAACGACTACCGTGTTGCCCTTTTTAGCGTCCACCTTAATGCCGTTGAGCTTCATACCGCCCGCCGACTGTACTGCGATAGTGTATCTGCCGTTGAACGAGCCGTTAGGGTCATAGCCCTGTGGCATTCTGAAATTTGCGCCCGTGCAGGCGGCAATTCCGATTCCCGCGCACGCAGCAAAGCAGGAAATAAGTATTGCAAGTATTATTTTTTTGAGTTTACTCATAAGAGAATCCTCCCGTAAATTTGTCGTGTAAGTTGCCTATATATTATTGTATAGCATTCTTATGATACCATAGTATGTATTTTAAAGCAACTAAAATACATACTATTTGAATAAAAAGGGTGCAGATTGCGTATTTCACAACATTTATGCAAAAATTAACGGATTTTATGCGAAAAATTTGCGTTTTTACGCAAAGGATAACGTACGGATTAAAAATTTAAGAAAAAATGTGTGATTTTTTCTGCGCTTTTTTGTTTAACGGCGTGAGCGGGGTTTATATTTATAGTGTAGATAAAAAAGAGAGATTTGGTTATGGGCAAAGAAAAACAGGAAAAAGCAAAACCCGAAAAGGAGCTTAAAGAGGAAAAGCCGTCGGAAGAAAAGGAGATTTGCGAACTCGAGCAGGCGCAGGCGCTTGCAGAGGACTATAAGCGCAAGTGGTATTCGGTTTCAGCCGAGTACGACAACTACCGCAAGCGCAACGCAATGGGACTTTCCCGCGCGTACTCGGACGGAGTTGCGGAAGCGGTGGTAAAGCTTTTACCCGTTGCGGACAACTTCGGCTACGCGCTTGACTCCGCATCGGACGAAAAGACCCGCGCGGGCATAGACAAGGTTATAAAGAGCTTCAACAGCATTCTCTCGTCTATGGGAGTGGAAGAAATACCGCTTGAAGTCGGCGACGAATTTGATGAGAGTGTGGCGGAAGCGGTTATGAACTTCCCCGCGGAAGAGGGTGAAAAACCCAACACGGTTAAACAGGTTATCAAAAAAGGTTACCGCTCGGGCGAAAAGGTAATACGCTTCGCGCAGGTTGCGGTAATAGTTTAAAATAAAAAATAATTTCAGTTTTTAATAAGGAGAATATTATGGGTAAGGTAATAGGTATAGATTTAGGAACCACCAACTCGTGCGTGGCGGTTATGGAAGGCGGCGAACCCGTCGTTATCGCAAACAGCGAAGGCAACAGAACGACCCCCTCGGTCGTATCGTTTAAAGCGGACGGCAGCCGTATCGTCGGACAGGCGGCAAAAAGACTTGCCGTCGCTTCCCCCGACAAGACTGTAATTTCAATCAAACGCCATATGGGCGAAAGCTATAAGGTAAATATCGAAAAGGGCTATTCCCCGCAGGAAATTTCGGCAATGATTCTTTCAAAGCTGAAGGCGGACGCGGAAAGCTATCTCGGCGGCAAGGTTACCGACGCGGTTATCACCTGCCCCGCATACTTCAACGACAGCCAGCGTCAGGCGACCAAGGACGCGGGCAAGATTGCGGGTCTTAACGTTTTAAGAATTATCAACGAGCCCACGGCGGCTGCGCTCGCTTACGGTCTCGATAAGCAGGAAGGCAGCCAGAAGGTTATGATTTACGACCTCGGCGGCGGTACCTTCGACGTATCAATTCTCGAAATCGGAGACGGCGTTTTCGAAGTGCTTGCAACCAACGGCGACACCCATCTGGGCGGCGACGACTTCGACAACAAGGTAATAGACTTCCTCGTTGAAACCTTTAAAAAGGATACGGGCGTAGACCTTTCAAAGGATAAAATGGCAATGCAGAGGCTTAAGGAAGCAGCCGAAAAAGCCAAGATAGAACTCTCGGGTATGAGCACTACAAACGTCAACCTGCCTTTCATTACGGTGGTAGACGGCGCGCCCCAGCACCTCGATATCGATATTTCAAAGCAGAAGTTTGACGCGCTCACCGCAGACCTCGTAGAGAGAACGGTAGAGCCTATGAAAAAGGCTATGCAGGACGCGGGACTTTCGTACAGCGATATAACCAAAGTTATTATGGTCGGCGGTTCGACGCGTATCCCCGCCGTGTTCGATAAAGTAAAGAGCATTACCGGCAAAGAACCCTTCAAGGGCATCAACCCCGACGAGTGCGTTGCAATCGGCGCGGCAATTCAGGGCGGCGTGCTTTCGGGCGAGGTAAAGGACGTTCTCCTTCTGGACGTAATGCCACTGACCCTCGGCATCGAAACCCTCGGCGGCGTTTCTACTCCGCTGATTGAAAGAAACACTACTATCCCCGTAAAGAAGAGTCAGGTGTTCTCGACCGCGGCGGACAACCAGCCCGGCGTTGAAATCAACGTTTTGCAGGGCGAAAGAAAGTTTGCCCGCGACAACAAGTCGCTCGGTAAATTTATGCTCACAGACATTCCCCCCGCACCCCGCGGAGTTCCCCAGATTGAAGTTACTTTCGACGTAGACGCAAACGGTATCGTTAACGTAACGGCAAAGGACTTGGGCACGGGCAAGAGCACGAATATTACCATTACCGCTTCAACCAACCTCTCGGAAGAGGATATCAACAAGGCGGTTAAGGACGCCGAAAAGTACGCCGAAGAGGACAAGAAGCGTAAAGAGGCGGTTGACAACAAAAACACCCTCGAGGGTATGATTGACAGCCTTGAAAAGACTGTTAAGGAAGCGGGCGACAAGCTCACCGACGACGACAAGAAGACGGTAGAGGACGCAGTCGCAAAGGCTAAGAGCGCGCTTGAATCGGGCGACAACGACAAGATTAAAGAAGCGACCGAAACGCTCACGAACGAAATTCAGCCCGTAATCGCCAAAATCTATCAGCAGGCGGGCGGCGCAGGTTCGACAGAGGGCGGCGACGACGATACCGAGTTCAGACAGCACTAAAAATATTCACAAAAATAACAACGAAAAGTTAATAAGCTTAAAGGGTGTACACTACACCCTTTTAGCGCGTTTATAAGGATAAAATTATGGCGGCACAAAATTATTACGAAATTCTCGGGCTTCAGCGTAACGCCACGCAGGACGAGATAAAATCGGCGTACAGAAAACTTGCCAAGCAGTACCACCCCGACTTTCACCCCGGCGACAAAGCCGCGGCGGAAAAGTTCAAGGAGATAAACGAGGCGAACGCCGTTTTGTCGGACGAGGCAAAGCGCAAGCAGTACGATTTCGAGCTGGACCACCCCGGAATGGGCGGCGGCAACGGCG
>JAIEAS010000248.1 GCA_029071285.1 Clostridia bacterium | reverse complement strand
TAACCGAGCCGCTCATTGGGTGTTTAACGCCCACGGGCACGTCTATGCCGCTTGCGACGAGGCGGTGAAGCTGGTTTTCGCTCGAACGCGCACCGACCGCGATATATGACAGAAGGTCGTCAACGTAGTGAATATTTGCGGGGTAAAGCATTTCGTCCGCGGCGGAAAGTCCGCTCGCTTCAATCGCCTTGATATTCAGCTCGCGTATGGCGAAGATGCCCTTTAAAATATCCACGGGCTTCGTGGGGTCGGGCTGTGAAAACATTCCCTTATAGCCAACTCCGCGCGTGCGGGGTTTGTTGGTGTAAATTCTGGGCACGAGAACGAGCTTGTCCTTAACCTTTTCGTTGAGCTTTCCAAGCCTTTCAACGTAGTCCAGAACGGGCGCCTGCTCGTGCGCCGAGCACGGTCCCACTATCATAATCATTTTTTCGCTCTTGCCCGAAATTACGTCGGACACCTCTTTATCGCGCTCCGCCTTGATTTTTTTGAGGTCTGCGGGAAGGGGCATTTCGTTTAAAATAACTTCGGGGTCGGGAATTTTTATCTGCTTATTAAACATTTTTGCTCTCCATAAGCGCCTTGAAATCGGCGAGTATTTCTTTCGGTATATAGTCCGAGTAATCTTTTTTAAACTTGATAAAATTTTTAACGAGCGACGAGCTGACTTCTATATTCTGCTTGTCCGCGGGAAGATAGATTGTTACGATATCGCTCTTTAATTTTAAGCTTGCATAGCGGTCGCGGTTTTCATAATCCAGGTCCGCACCGTCGCGTATTCCGCGGACGTAAAAGGGCGTGTTTTCGCTTTCAAGCAAGTCCGCCGCCGTTCCGCCGTAGGTGATTACTTTTACGCGGTTATCCCCTTTGTAAAGCTTTTTAAGAAGCTCCGCCCGCTCTTCCTTTTCGAGCAGACAGCTCTTTTCGGGGTTTACCATAACCGCCACGGTTACGCAGTCGAATATTTTAAGGCAGTCGTCTATAATCTTTTTGTGTCCCGTCGTAGGCGGGTCGAAGCTGCCTGCAAAAACGCATTTTTTCATTATTCACCTGACCTGAAAAAGGATAAATATGTCTTTCCGTACTTGCGCTCGTCAAACATTTCAAGCCCGCGGATTTCGCCCTCGAACGCGCGGTCGCGCTCGTAGACGGCAATACCGCCGTATTTGAGTTTATCTTCGCGTGAAATCAGCTTCAAAGCCTCGATACCCGCGTCCGAAGCGTAGGGCGGGTCTATGAAAATCAAATCGTAGTCCCCTTCCGTTAAAAGGCACCGCTTAAAGTCCGAAGTGGTTACGGTGTATTTATCCTTGCCCGTAAGCTTTGCAAGATTCTTTTTCAGAACCGCAATACTGTCCTTGGAAATATCGTTGAAGTGCGCAAACTTTGCTCCGCGCGACAGACATTCTATCCCGAGGCTGCCGCTTCCGCAAAACAAGTCTAAAACTTCCGCGCCGGTTATATGCGGCGACAGGATATTGAAGAGGCTCTCCTTTACCCTGTCCGCGGTGGGGCGGATTTCCTCGCCCTTGAACTCCGCGAGGGCGAGCCCTCTGTATTTGCCTGCTACTACTCTCATTTTTTTCTCTTGCCCTTAAGCTCCTGCGCTTTGGCAACCAGTTCCTGTCTCTTTTTCTCTTTCCTTGCGCCGAGGAAATAAGCGAGCGCGTGAACCCCGACGGGAATTATTATCCACAAAAGATTGAGCCACTCGGTGAGTCCTATCAGCTGGAAGGGATACCACGCCCAGCCGAAGGCGTACATAAGAATAAAATGACACACGCTGTTCGGCGCGGCGGCGTTTATTATCTGAAAAATTATAAAGGGCACGCAGCTTATCAAAGCAATTACAAAGCCCTTGTAAAGCTCGTACTCGCCGACGTGTAAAACCGCGCGGGGTTCGGTTGAGCCCGCCTCGCGCTTTTTCTCATTCTGGACGGTGCGGCGGTATGCGACTATTCCATTCTGTCTGCCGAAGATTATATACGCGCCGATAAGCAGCGCACAGCCGAAAACGAGCGCCGCAATGCTTAAGCCTATCTCGTCCGTGTAGGAAGCGAACAGAATTATCGACGCGCTGAAAATGAGCTGCAGCATAAACGGAAACGCCGCCCCCACGAGCAAATCTTTAAGCTCCAGTAAAATCTTTTTCCCCATTTGTTCACCGTTGATTTTCATAATAGTATATACCCTTTTCGCACACAAATAAATCCAGCGGAATATCCCAACCGTCCTCTTCAAAGCTTTCAATCTGAAAAGAATAACCGAGCCCGACTTTTTTGGTACGCTTGTCCTTTTTTAAATACCTGTCGTAAAAGCCCTTGCCGTAGCCTATGCGGAACCCCTTTTCGTTCACCGCCAGAAGGGGAATTACCGTAACGTCGATTTTGCCCTTATAGGGTTTTCCGACGGGCTCCTCTATTCCGAACGCGCCGACCCTCGTTTCACCGTAAGGCACGGCAACCATTTTATCACCGTCCACCCTCGGCAGATACACCTTTTTGCCCGCTTCCAGAAGCTCCGCGATAATGCCCTTAGTGTCCGCCTCGGTGGAAAATGAGTTGTAGATAAAAAAGCTTTCGCACGCGGAAAACGCGTTTAAAAAATTGTCGCGTATCGCGCCGTCGGCGAACCCGCGCCGAACGCCTTCAAAATATCTGCGCTTTACTTTAAGCTTGTATCTTATTTCCTCTTTACCGCTCATAAATCCTTTCCGAACGCTTGGTTACGTTCGTTAAAACCTCGTACGAAATAGTTCCGCACTTCTTTGCATACTCGTCTGCGTCGTCCATAATAAGCGCGGTGTCATTGTCCTCTTCAGACAGAAAACAGTCCATACAGAGAGTTTTTTCGCCGAGCGGAACAGTCCTTGAAAATCCGTCCGCGTAGCCCGCACGGTATACGGACAATTTTTTATAATTTTTATCCGCAAAGTTGTAACCCACTCCCCCGCCGATAAACTCTGTCTGTTGCGTTCTGCGGGCGTAAACTTTAAGCGCGTGCTTGAAGCCTTCCGCTTTAAATCCCGAGGGCTCGTAGCCGTATAAGAGAATTCCCGCGCGCACTCCGTCGAATAAAAACTCTCCGCCGCGCAGAAGTCCGCCGCTTGCGGACAGATGCGCCACCGCATCAGGGTTCACCTTTTTAACCTCTTTGACCGCTTCCGTAAACAGCTTGCGCTGCTGCTCTGCGGCTTCCGCGTTTTCTGGCGCGAAAAGGTGCGAGTAAACCCCTTTTATACTCTCCGGCGGCAATGACTTTAATAGGTCGCAAAGTCCGTCCGGATTGCAGCCGTGGCGGTTCATTCCCGTGTTTACTTTTATATGCAAATCCAGCCCCGCGCAAAGTTTCGCGGTCTGAACGGAATTTACCGTAGCCGTTAAATTATAAGCTTGCATACGCGCTGCGTCGTAACAATCCAGCGGCGGCGTTAAAACTAAAATCTCTTTTGAAATTCCCGCGGCGCGAAGGGCTATTCCCTCCTCCGCTATCGCAACGCAGAATCCGTCTGAGATATCCTCAATGCTGCGCGCGACTTCTTCCGCGCCGTGCCCGTAGCCGTCGGCTTTAACCACCGCGTAAAACTTTGCGCCGCACGCAAGCTTTTTTATCTTTAAGGCGTTGCTTCTTATCGCGGGCAGACTTATATATGAAAGGGTTTTTTGCATACCTTCATTTTATGCTTTGCCGCACGATAATGTTTGCAAATTTTATTGTATCATAAAGAACGCGGCTTTGCAATTATTTTACCTGAAATTGAGTTCAACAGTTTGACTTTTGTGTGAAAACGGGTTAAAATATCAGAGTAAAATAAAATAAAAAAGCACGATGACACAAGTGGCGGCCCGCTCCGCGTAAACCTGATAACAGAACGTAGTTTTTTTCGGGTACTTGTGTTTTTTATTGTGCAAAAACGGGAGAATTAATGGAACAGACAGTAGATAGAAGCAACGATTTTTTAGGCAAGGAAAAGATTTTTAAGCTGATGCTTAAATTCTGCATACCGTGCGTATTGTCACTTTTGGTAAGTGCGCTGTATAACATCGTGGACCAGATTTTCGTCGGGCGCAGCGAGCTCGGCGATACGGGCAACGGCGCGGCGGGAATAGTGTTCCCCATCTTTATCATCGCGCAGGCTTTTGCGTGGTGGTTCGGCGACGGCTGCGCGGCTTTTCTGAATATATGTCAGGGCAAACAGGATACACAGAACGGTCATAAGGCAATAGGTACCGGGCTCGTTATAACCATTGCCGTAAGCGTAATTTTAATGGCAATTTTCTATCCGCTGAAAACGCAGATACTCACCCTCTTCGGCGCAACCCGCGACGGCGTAAACCAGTACACGGGCGAGTTCGAGGTCGGCACGCTTAATTACGCCGTGCAGTACTTCGATATAATTCTCGGCTTCTTCCCCGTGTTTATGGCGATGAATATGATGAACGCCGTAGTCCGCGCGGACGGAAGTCCCGCGTGGTCTATGGCTTCGATGCTGTCGGGTGCGGTTATAAATATCGCTCTGGACGCAGCGTTCATTTTCGGCTGCAAATGGGGAATGGCGGGCGCGGCGTGGGCTACGGTTATAGGTCAGGTCGTTTCGTTTGCGATAAGCCTCTTCTACTTTATCCGTAAAACCAAAACCTTTAAAATGACGGTAAAAAGTTTAATCCCCGACTTCAAGGTATTTTCAAACGTGTTAAAGCTTGGAATGTCCTCCTTTATCACACAGCTGACGATAGTCGTAATTTCGCTGGTGTGCAATATGATGCTCGGAAAATACGGCGCAATGTCGGACTACGGCGCAAATATCCCCATAGTTCTGATAGGCATCGAAAGCAAAGTTTTCACCGTGGTAATCAACCTGGTCGTGGGCATAGTGTTAGGCTGCCAACCCATTTTAGGCTACAATATCGGCGCGAAAAAATTTGACCGCGTAAAGAAAACCTATCTGTATATACTGCTCTGCACGGTGGTAATCGGCGTAATTTCAACGGTACTTTTCGAAGCCTGCCCCAAGGCAATAGCGGGCATTTTCGGCGGACCGAAAAATTACAACGCGGAGTTATACTGGGATTTTGCAATTAAAACTTTCCGCATATTCCTTATGCTGATTACTTTCACCTGTCTGATAAAAATGTCGTCGATATTCTTTCAGGCGGTGGGCAAACCGGTATTCGCTATCCTGGCTTCGCTCATAAGGGACGCCGTATGCTTTATTCCCTTAATCTGCGTACTCCCCGTATTCTACGGCATCGAAGGAATTTTATGGGCAGCCCCCGCCGCCGACCTTGTCGCAATAATAGTTTCGGCTGCGCTGACAATCGTTTACTTCGTAAAGCTCAACAAAGAACAAAAAGCACAACAGACAGAAGAAATCACTGACGCCGAATAATTATAAAGCCTTCCGCCAGAAAGCGGAAGGCTTTTTTTATTTGCTCGTTGCTTTTTTAAGTGCGGCGCAGACGGGCAGATATAAAGTCGTAACCGAAACTATCGTACACACCGTCTGAGGCAGCATCGCCGTAAACGAGGTGTAAAAATAAGTCAGCGCGGTCAGCCTCGTACTGCCCAGAACGAGTGGGGTTATCACGTCGTCCAAAAGTGTAAAGCACACCGTACACACCGCCGCAACGGTAGCAAAGGTAAACAGCTTCAAAAGCGTTCCCACGTTCTTTCTGAACACCCTGTTCGCAATCACAAGTCCGTTGAACGCTATACACACCGCGGCGCACAGACCGAATATTACCCATAAAAGAACGTTCGCGGTTGCCTTCCACAGCTTTGAAACCTTGATAACGTCAAAGCCGTACGAGAGCGCGCACGCCGCCATAAGAGCCAAAAGCAAACCGTTGACCGCAATAATAAGCGCTGCGGGACACCTTTGAAAGGTCTCGTTTTTTATATGCCCAAGTCCGCCGAAAACCGCCGCAAGCGACGGATAATACACGAGATACAAAATCACCGCCGTCGGTGAAAAGCCGTAGATAAGGCACCTTAAAAGCGAAAACGCTACGGCGCAAATAACGCCGCTCCTCACGCCGAAAACGCTTGCAAAGCACACGAACAGCAGGGTGACGATTTCCACTCCCACCACGAACGAAAACACGTACTGCCCCGCAATGAGCAGAGCGCACATAACCGCTATATAAGCTATTTGCTTAGCAGGCGGTATTTTGTTCTCCGTATTCCGCATTTCAAAAAATTACCAGGTCGTTTCCGCGTACTCGAAAACCAAGGCGTAGCTTTCGCCTTTCACGCAGGGCAGATTTGAAACGCCGTACGCCGATTTGTAAAGGGTTACGCCGTCAAACACGAAGGATTGTTCCGAAGAATAAGTTACGCCGTCAACCGTCGTAAGGGTCGTGTAAACGTACCAGTCGTAGCCCGCGTACGAATTTGCCGTCGAGCTGACGAAAACGCTTTTCACGCCTAAAATTTCGGTAAGGTAATAACCGTAGTCCCCGTCCTCGCCTTTAAAATCGAGCTTGCCGCCCGCTTTAAGCGCGTCCATATAGTCCTTGAGCGAAGTGTTTTCGCCGATATTCAACACGTCGTCCGAGGCGGTAAACGCGTAGCAGATTTTATATCCGCCGTCCACCGCGCCTTCCGTTTCCCCTCTCGGGTCGTCCGCACAGCCCGCAAAAACGCAGACTGCGACTGCTGCGCAAAGCGCAAGTAAAACAGTTAAAAGTTTTTTCATAAGTACTCCTTAAATTTAAAAAATTCAGACACGCAAATAACAAACGTGCCTGTACGCACGCTTGGTTTAACTCGAACCAAACGACTTTAATCTTCGCAGGTCTGGCATTCGGACTTGTCCCCAAAAAGAGGCTTACCGTTGCGGTACAGCTACGGAATTTCACCGTATTCCCCGTTTAATGCGCGCGCCCAAAGGCTTCGCGCAACCTGCGGTTATTAAATTAAAGGTTTAAAAACTTTTCCGGCGTGAGATGAAAAAGTTTAATTAATTATACTGTTTTTTAAGGCTTTCTGTCAAGCGGAATTTCAGTTGACAATAGGCGGCTTTTTTCTTAAAATTACTGTTGTGAAGAACAAAAAACTTTTGGCTGTGGATATCGCGGAAATTGCAATTTTCGCCGCGCTTATGGTCGCGGGCGCGTACGTATCGATTCCGTTCTACCCCGTGCCGCTCACCTTTCAGACGGTTATAAGCGTGCTTGCAGGGCTTATGCTCGGCTGGAAAAAGGGTGCGGCGGCAATGGCGGTCTACCTTTTCACGGGGTTTATCTGCTTTATTCCCGTGTTCTCCGACCACTCGCTCGCGGGGTTTGCTTACGCGCTGAAGCCCTCGTTCGGATACATTTTAGGCTTCGTGTTTTCGGCGTTTATCGGCGGGATAATAATCGACCGCGAGAAAAAACCTTTTTGGCTTTATATGGTTGCGGCGCTTACGGCATTTGCTGCAGACTACGTTGTAGGTATCCCCTACTTCGCGCTGATATGGCACGGATTGAACGGAACGCACCTTCTCGGCTCCGCTATCGTAACTTATAATCTTTTGTATATGCCAAAGGACTTGGTGCTGTCAATCCTTGCCGCCGTGCTTGCGTGGCAGGTCGTTCCGCACATAAGACGCGGAAAAGAAAAACTTAAACCCAATTAAAAACACCGCTTTAATAAGCGGTGTTTTTATTCTATTGATTTGTGATTAGTCAATCAGGTACGCACGCAATTAAGATACGCGATTAAACGGTACGTTTATTATTCAAAGGTGTCGTAGAAGCCGTCAACGTCGAACTCGTCTTCGCGCCGTATGGGTTTATTCTTTGTGGTATCAACCGTGGTCGTGGTAGTAATAACCGCGTCGGAAGGATACTTTGCAGACTGCGGACTCTGCTCCGTTTTCTGCGGAAGCTCGGGAACGGACTGCGTTACCGCAAGCTCGCCGTTAGCCATATTCCTCAAGGTTGCCGCAACGAGCGCACCCATCATATCCATTGAGTTGGGCTGATTGTACGACTGTTGACTGTAATCGGGAACACGGTTATAGTTGTGCCCGTTGATATGCTCGCGCATAGCGGCGAGGTCAACGCTGTGGCGGGAGTCGCGGTCAACGTGAGATTCAGCGCGCATTGCCGCAAGTTCTATACGCTGTTCCGCATCGTACCTTGCCCTCTGCTCCGCCTGCATAGCGTTGAGCTGTGCTTCCATTCTCGCCATTGCCAGATCGTTTCCGCCGTACTGCGGCATCATAGGCATTTGCTGATAAGGATACTGCGGATATTGCTGGTACTGCATAGGTTGAGGCATTTGCATTGCTTGTTGCTGATTATTCTGCATTGCCTGTAACTGCGCTTGTGTTGCTTTGTTATCTGCACGCAGTTCAGCCATCTGCTGGCGCATTTCTTTTAACAGCTCGTTATCAACGGTCTGCACCTGCGGTACGGGCATTGCCTGCTGTTGAGGTTGTGCCATAGCCATACTTGCCATACCCGCGCCCGCAAGTCCCGCTTGCGCCTGCGCACGAATCTTTTCAAGCTCGGCTTCCTGCTTTGCTCTCGCCATTTCGCGCTCGGCTTCAAGCTTTTCACGCTGTAATCTGCGTTCTTCTTCAAGGCGTTCTTGTTGAAGTCTGCGTTCTTCCTCGCGGCGCAGTCTTTCTTCTTCCTTGCGCCTGCGCTCCTCTTCCTTACGAGCCTTGATTTCTTCTTTCTGTTCTTTGGTCTTGTGGCACTTTTTAGCTACTACGATAATTATTATAAGCAGTATTATAGCCGCAAGTGCAATTACAAACCACAGCCAGTTAGCCTTAAAGAATGCTACTATCTTTTCCCATATGCTGGGCTTGTATTCGGGTGTGTAAGTATAGGTTTCACTGCCCGAGTTTATAAGAGTCTGGGTGGGCTCGTCAAGCTCGAAGTTGTCTGCGTACTTCGCATTTATCGCGGCAGTAACCTGATAGGTTCTTCCGCCCGCAAGCTTACTTCTGTTTGTAAAGGCTTTGCCGTCCGAGTTGGTGTAAGTCTGGTTCAAGAAGTCGGGCTCGGTTGTTTCCGCTAACGTTCCCACTATTACGGGAACCCAGACGCACTCTTCCTCGTCCCAAGTCGCAGCGATTTTGGCTTTTAATATAGTCCATTTGAACTCAACCGAATTTCCGTCCGCGCTGACCGTTACGCCGTCTAAGCTGCTTAAATTAGAAGTATCCCAGCTTACAGTGCCCGCGTTAATGAACTCGTCCTTGATTTTGAATTTAGCGGTATATTCGCCCGCTCTTCTTGCCGTGGCTGTGCCCGATACGTCCAGATACTTAACTACCTGCTCGTCTGTTAAGGTAGTAAGTGCGCCGACGGCGTCAAGCTCTTCACCGCTATAAGTATAGGGGTTGGTTTCGGGTAAAGGCAAGGCTACGGGCACTATGTCGGGAATTACGTTCACATTAAAGGTATCCGTAATATTGTTATCCTCTGTTGAGGTAACCGTCACCGTAACATTGCCGAGCGAAAGCGCGGCGGGGTCGGTAAGTGAATAATCCGAGGTCGTCAGCGTTTTCGTGGAGCCGTCGTTATAAGTGCCCGTTACGGTAAGGTATTGATTTAAATCGCTCAGACTGTTTGAAAGATAAATATCGTTGCCGTTCGGGTCAAATTCTGCCTTAAAAGATTCCAACTCTACCGCGGTGATTTCCACCTCGAAAGTAGCTTCGAACGATGCTTTTGCGGGTGTTTCGTCTAAGCCTGACCTGTATTTTACGGTAACCGTTACCGTACCCTCCGTTAACTTATTGCCGGGAACAGACAAAGTATACAGCGAAGGGTCGGTTATTACCTCGTCTTTTTCTTCGTCGTTGTATTTCTTTGTTACAACTAAATTAGCTTTTAAAGAATCTAAACTATCCGAGGTGTAAAATACCGAGCCGTCTTGTTCAAACTCCGCCTCTATGCCGGTAATTTTCAAGCCTTCAACCGTAATAGACTCTGTGTCTGATTTATCGTTGTAGTTTCTTGAATCCGTGGGCTTAAAAGTCCAGCCGTAATTTTTTGTACCTGACGAAAGAGTCTGACTTGCGTCCCAACTGATTTTACCGTCGGTATCGCCCTCGGAAGTTTCTATTTTTATATCTTTAACGAGGTCGTTTGTTGTATACCACGGTCCTTTGCCCACTTTGGGATTTACCTTGGGGTCTACTTTATTTATTGTTAATGTAATCGGATCTGCGTTGCCGTCCCACTCAATGCCGTTACTTTTTGCGCTTGATGTAAGCTCAAACTTAATGGTATATGTTCCTGCATTTGTTGCGGTTAAACTTACGCTTCCCGTAGCCTCTGAAAGATTTTCAGGAGTTATTGTATAATCATTTATTGCTTTGCCGTCAAAATCCTTTGCTTCAACCGTTACTTTTACGTTTTTGTAACCCGTAGTATATGAATGATCTTTGTCGTCCACATCGGTTGAATCTACTTCGTCTGCATAAGTAACGTTTACCGTGTGCGGTTTTTCGTCATAGTCCATTTCTAAGGTATCATTTGTTGTAGGTTTTGATAATTTTGTTGCTTCTACTGTGGAACTGTCCAAATCTAAATAAAACACAGCTTTCAAAGTTGCTGTTTTGTATTTTACTAAATCAGTAAGTGTTAAATCAAAGTAAGTTACAAAATCTTCATTTTTATCTTTGTCATTTGTAAAAATAAGATTAACATTAAAAGGTTGATCATTTAAAACTTCATCCTTGGTAGTGCCATTACCGCTTGCAGTGTTCGAAGTCTGTTTGACAGTACCATAACTTGCGTCGGCATAACGTCTTGCTGTGGCAGATCC
>JAIEAS010000247.1 GCA_029071285.1 Clostridia bacterium | reverse complement strand
CTTTGACGCTGCCGTCCTCCACCTGATAACTGCGCAACGTACCGCCGAGTTTTTGTCTGTCCGAAAGCTCGGCAAAAAGGTCGTAAGCCGCCTCTATTTTTTCCTCTGTGCGCTCTTTGTAATTATCCAATTCGATTTTAAGACCGCACTTAAAATTGAAAAACAGTTTTTCGGTATAGTCCGCAATCTGCGGATTGCTGTCAACCTCTATGCTTGATACAAGCGAACGCAGCGCGTTGAATTTTTCCTTGAAAACAGAAGCAACCTTAGCAACCTCTCCGATTTCTTCTACGGCAACTCCTGTCACCTCTACGTTAGGCGAGCCGTCAAGATTGTTAACGTTTTCGGCATCTCTTCCAAGATACACGCCGTCAACGTCGTAAAAAGAATACTGACCGCCGACAAACACGGCGAACGTTTCAAGTCTTTCTTTAACCGTCACGTTAATCGTGCAAGGATAAACTTTTTCATAAGAAACAAGCGAATAGTTACAGCCCTCTATCGCTTTATCAATATCTTTTGAACCGACGAACAGAATACTTTCGCCCTTGATAGAAGCAAGCGATTTTTTGGCGTCGGTATAATTTTCCGTACTGTCCTCACAGTACGCAAGCACCGTTACGTTAATATTTTTAACGGCAAAAATCAAGCCGATGCTTATTACAACCGCGGCAACGAAAGCTACACCTATAACCAACGCAAGAATTTTTCTTAAGAATTTCATAAGTTTAAACGGATACTCTTACTATATCTGCTCCCAGATTCCTCAGTTTATATTCGAATGAGCCGTAGCCCCTGTCGATATGGGAAATATCCAGAACCTCGCTTCTTCCCTCTGCGGCAAGCCCTGCAAGAACCAACGCCGCACCGCCGCGCAAGTCGCACGCAACAACCGTTGCGCCCTTGTACTTTTCAACTCCGCGAACGAATGCGTTTCTGCCTATCACGGTAATATCCGCCCCCATCTTCCGAAGCTCGGGCACGTATTTGAACCTTGTTTCAAAAAGATTTTCGGTTACGATAGAGTGTCCGCCGCACAATCCGCAAAGCGCCGTCATCTGCGCCTGCAAATCAGTTGGAAAGCCTGGATAAGGCTGAGTTTCTATCGTTTTTACCGAAGAAAGCCTTCTGTTATTTTCCAGTAATATTTTATCACTGTTTATGCTTATTTTGCAACCGTTTTCTCGTAATTTATGTAAAAGTGAACTGATATTTTCGGGGCATGCGCCCTCCACGGTGACTTTGCCGCCGCACATTGCCGCGGCAACCAAAAAAGTGCCGGCTTCTATTCTGTCGGGAATGGGCAAAAACTCGCAACCGCCCAACTCCTTTACTCCTTCGATAGTGACCGTTCCGCTGCCCGCGCCCGATACTTTTGCGCCTATGCAGTTAAGAAATTTCTGCAAATCTTCTATTTCGGGTTCGCGCGCGGCGTTTTTTATAACCGTAGTTCCCTCCGCTTTTACGGCGGCAAGAATAATATTTTCGGTCGCGCCTACGCTGGGGCAGTCAAGCATTATTTCGTTTCCGCACAGCTTGTCACACTTGCACAGAATATAACCGTTTTTTTCGGTAATTTCAACGCCCAGTCTTTTAAGTCCCGTAAGGTGCAAATCCACGGGTCTTAATCCTATGTCGCAGCCGCCGGGGTAGGCAATTTTAGCTTTGTGGAAGCGGGATATTACAGACCCCAATAAAAAAACCGAAGAGCGCAGCTCGTGAGCAAGCGCGCTTGGTATTTCAAAACAGTCCGCGGACGAACTGTTTATTATTATACTGTCGTTTTCGTAAACGGCTTTACATCCGAGACAAGTCAGAATATTTATCATATTCCTCACGTCCGATATGTGCGGCACGTTTAAAATTTTAACTTCTCCGTCGGTTAAAACCGTTGCGGCAAGTATAGGAAGCACTGAATTTTTTGCAGCTTGTATTTTCACGCTTCCGTATAGCTTGTTTCCTCCGTTTATAATGTATTTTTCCATATTAACTCCGAGTATGTAAAATATACTCCATTATATGGAAAAACGCGGGTTGAGTGTTAATCGCTGCGGGATATATTGTACAAAACGCCCATCGAAGCCATAGTTATTATAAGCGAAGTGTTGCCGCTGCTGATAAGGGGCAACGGCAGTCCGGTAGGCGGAATTGTTCCGCTCACGACCAGCGCGTTTACTATCACCTGTATGCCGTAGACAAGCGTAAAGCCCATAGCCAGAAGATACCCGAATCGGTTTTTACACCGCCTTGCTATTTTAAAACCTCTGTATACTATAAATCCACATAACAGAAAGAAAATCGCAAGTCCCAAAAAGCCGAGTTCTTCACCCATAATCGATAAAATGAAGTCGCTTTCGGCAAACGGCAGAAATCTGTATTTTTGCGTTGACTTAAAAAGCCCCGTTCCGAAAAGTCCGCCGTTTCCTAGCGCGTAAAGCGATTGGATAAGCTGATACCCCTCGTCTTTGGGCGACGCCCAAGGGTCTATAAACGCGCTGAGTCTTTGTAGCCGGTACGGTTCCAGAATTATAAGCACGGGTATTGCGACGGCAAATGGAATCAACATAAACAAAAAGGTTTTCAGGTTGGTTCCGCTTAAAAACACAAGGCTTAGCATCAGAAGCCCGACACACATCGTAATAGACATGTTGGGCTCGATAATAATCAGTACGCAAAAACCTATACCGACGCCGAGCACGGGCAGAATTCCCTTAATGGTCTTTACCTTTTCGTGGTTTTTTGCAAAGTAAGCGGCGGCGAAAAGAGCAAAAGCGTATTTTGCAATTTCGGACGGCTGAATGGTAAATCCGCCGAAGCCTATCCATCTGGTTGCGCCGTAGTTGGTGATACCGATTACGGGAACGAACACAAGGCACAGTAAAACTGCCGCGATTATAATAGCGGGATACCTGAACTTCATCAGCTTCCGGTAGGGTAAAAAGCACGTACCTATCATTGCCGCAGTACCCAACCCGACACCGAGAAGCTGTTTTTTGACAAAATACAAGCTATCGCCGTACTGCACCTCTGCGGTGTACGAACTGGCGGAATAAATCATAAGGCACCCGAAGCAAGCCATTAAAAATACGCAAACTAAAAGCGGGATATCTCCCGCTTTTGTGTTCTTTTTATTTTTAACGCCGACCGGACTTAACGTTTTTTCCGTCCCCTGCACTTTAACCGCAGATTTATTTTCTGTGGATACAGTTTTGCGTTTAAGAAACTTCATGTATTCCGTCCACTATTTTTTTGAAAGCGTCTCCGCGTTCTTCATAGTTTGCAAAGCTGTCAAAACTCGAACTTGCCGGACTTAACAGAAT
>JAIEAS010000246.1 GCA_029071285.1 Clostridia bacterium | reverse complement strand
GAGTCCGGGTTTACAAAACTCAAATTCTGGACGGACAGTTTGAGCTTGTTATAAAAGTTAATGCCGACGAGGTTGAAACTATAGTAACCGACTTGGCTACCGAAGAGCCGTACACGCTCTTTCTTGCCGAGGGCGCGGCGGGCAGCTTCGTGGGCGAAGTGCGTTCCGCCTACGAGGGCGTTTTATCCGATATTGCCGAAAAGTGCTTTGACGATTTTATTTTTAAATGTAAATACTCGCAGCAGGTTATAAAATACGTAGCCGAAAAGTACGGCGACAGACTTGAATTTCTGTGGGAAAAGTTTGACGACAACGCAATCTGGCGCAGGAGCGACAACAAAAAGTGGTACGGCGCAATTCTGACGGTAACCAAAAACAAACTCGGGCTTCCGTCGGACGAGCGGGTGGAGATATTAGACCTGCGCGCCGACCCCGACCTCATTCCCAGAATGGTGGACGGTGAAAAAATATTCGGCGGCTGGCATATGAACAAAAAGCACTGGATATCGGTGTGCCTTGACGGCTCGATGCCGTTTGAGGACATATGCAGTATGATTGATATCAGCTATAACTTAGCCAAAAAGTAAAATTAAGTCCGCACGTTAATCGGTAATTCAGAGGAGAGTTATGATAGTTTTAATTACGGGAACAACGCATACAGGAAAGACAGCTTTGGCACAGCGGTTGTTGGAAAAGTATAAATTTCCGTATCTTTCTATCGACCACTTAAAAATGGGATTGATAAGAAGTAACCAAACTACGATAAACGTAGATGACGACGAAAAACTGACGCCGTATTTGTGGGCAATAGTTAAAGAGATAATCAAAACGGCAATAGAAAATAGCCAGAATCTTATTGTGGAAGGCTGTTACGTGCCGTTTGATTGGGAAAAAGATTTCAGTAAAGAGTATTTATCACACGTCAAATACTATTGTTTGATAATGAGCAAAAACTACATACAAAAGCATTTTTCGGATATTTTGGCAAACGAAAGTGTAGTTGAACAAAGACTGACCGACGATTTAACTGAGGAGATTTTAATCAAAGAAAACCAAAATAATCTTCAGATGTGCAAAAAGCACAAACTGAATTATATTTTGATAGATACAGAATATAAAGTTGATATTGAATTGTAGATTTCAACTTATCTTACTTAATACATAAGCGTATAAAAAAGCTCCCGAACGATTTTCGGGAGCTTTGTTTATTTCCAAAGTTTTGCGGGGTCGAAGCCGAACACCTGCACGACCTCTACGTGCTTGGACGCGGCTATGTTTTTAGGCGTTACGATAATTCCGCCGTTGCCGTCTAAATCTATTCCCGCTACCTGCTTATAGGCGTACCAAATAAGGTGGGCGCACTGCGTTTTTTTGATTTTGTTCTTGTTCGTCAAAAGCCCCGCAAGCCCCTCGTAAGGAATGCCGTTCAGATTTTCCATTGCGTAATCCACGACCTTGCTTTTCGTCTCGGCGTCGCAGGACCCGTCTTTTACGCGCAGCACCATAAAGTTCACGCGCTTATAAAAATCCCCCGCGTCGTAAACTCTGCTCTTGCTGCCGTAGGCGTTCGCCTCTAAAACGCTTTGCGAATTGCCGTCAATGACCAGCCCCGAGTGCCCTATGCGCACGCCCGAAATGTGGGTGGAAGAGGTTACCAGAATATCGCCTTCTTCGAGGTAAATTCCCGTAACCTGCTTGTCGGTATAGTCCGTGCAGGTGAATATCGTGAAAAGCTGGTTATCAACTTCGTACTCGTCAAAGTAATCTTTCTGGATACTTTTAATACGGTTTTTTCCCGCCGCGCCCTTTGCAAGCGCGCGGTCGATTCCTATTTCGGTAAGTCCCGTCTGTGCGTATAAAATTTTGTAATCTTCTTTGGTTAAACTTTCCTTATCGAGAATGGCGTCCATTTCGGCAGTACTCAGCATCTCGTAATTAGGGCGCCAGCACGAAATCTGGTCCGCGGCTACGAACCCGATCTGAAGCCCGCCTGCTGTTATAAGCAGAACGGTTATTATAACCGCGCACACGATAAAGGCGGTTATTTTTTTGGACAGTTTTTTCGCTTTCATTTCAGCAAAGCCTTTGTATTGCCAGTTTATAAATTTTAAGACACTTTTCTATTTTTTCAAAAGTGATATATTCGTTCGCCTGATGCACGGTGTTTTCCTCGCCGTCTTCCTCGGGACCGAACGCAACTCCGCATTTGAGTGCGCGCGCGTAGGTTCCGCCGCCGATAGCTACGGGCTTTGCATTCCTGCCCGTTACCTCGTTATACACCTGCAAAAGGGTGGTTATAAGCGGACTGTTTTTATCGCTGAAAAGCGGAGCCTGCTCGTGCAAAATTTTATATTCTACGCCCTTTGCAGCTATTGCGTTTAAAACGGTTTCTCTCTTCATCGTGGCGGGGTAGCGGATATCGCAGATAACCGAAATTCCGTCCGCGGTTTGTTGAATTACGTTCGGCGAAAAGGTGAGCTTTCCCGTTTCGTCTTCAAGTCCGCATATTCCGAAACCATCCTCAAACAGCAGCTCGTGCATCCGGTCGAGACCGAGGTATTTCAATACGGGACTTATTGCGTTTACGCCCATTTCGGGAGTTGAGCCGTGCGCGGATTTTCCGCGTGAGATAACTTTGCCGTCCGCATAGCAAAGCCCGTATTTTTCAAGCTTTGATTTATCTTTTTCAGCAACTGCTTCGCAATAGTCGCAAACCATATTTGCGCGCTCGCCGCCGCGAAGGGAGGAGAAATTGGCGCGAACGGGGAAATTCAGTCCGAACTGCAAAATGCCTTTTTCGGCGTAGATTACGGGGAAGTCGGCGTCGGGCGAAAAACCCGTATCGGGCATATGCGCGTGCGCTTTGTAATAGTCTATGCACGCCCAGCCGCTCTCTTCGTTGCAGCCGACGATAAGTTTAATTTTCTTCTTGGGAATAAAGCCCTCGTCTTTGAGCGATTTCATTGCAAGGAGTGAGAGGATAGCGGGACCCTTGTCGTCCATAGCGCCTCTGCCCCATATTCTTTTATTTTCGCAGTCTATTTCACCGCCGAAGGGGTCGCGCGTCCAGCCGCTGCCCGCAGGGACTACGTCAAGATGTGCGAGAATTGCAAATTCCTCGCCCTCGCCGAAGATAACCTCGCCCGCGTAGCCGTCGTAATTTTTGGTTTCAAAGCCGTAGGACGCGGCAAGGTTCAGAAAGTATTCAAGGCAGTCGTTGACCTCTTTGCCGAACGGCATACCTGCAAGCGCGGGCTTTTGCG
>JAIEAS010000245.1 GCA_029071285.1 Clostridia bacterium | reverse complement strand
GCTTACAGCCCTATGCAAGGTGATAAATGAAAAAGATATTGAAATATGTATTAATCGGCATTTTACTGTTTGTTGCGTTAACCGTAATTGAATTTTGTTGCATATACGCTGTGCAAGGGGATAATACTTGGAATTATCTTAAAGATATCTGGAGTTGGTACAAAACCTTGTTTTAACAAAAATAAACCCGCCCGAGCTTTTCTCGCTCGGGCGGGTTGCGTTATAGTTAGTTTAATTGAACGCCTTTTTGAATTTTTCCATTGCAAGTCTGAGCGTCGCACGCGGGCAAGCGATGTTTATGCGCTCGAATCCGCTTCCGCCGACGCCGAAAATAAATCCGTCGTCCAGCCACAGCCCCGCCTTGATTAACGCGTCCGAAAGGGTTTTATCATCCATCCCCGCCGCCCTGCAATCAAGCCATACGAGGTAAGTCCCCTGCGGCTCGCAGAGTTTTATTTGCGGTAAGTTCTCAGCAAGGTATTCCCTCACGAAGTTTAAATTCCCCGTCAGGTAATCCTGCAACCGGTCGAGCCATTCCCCGCCCTGTTCGTAGGCGGCACGGCATGCGACTAGCCCTGTAATATTCGGTTGGCTGTAACCTTGTTTGTTCAGTTCGGCAACAAGCTTATTACGCGCGGTTTTGTCAGCAATATAAATATTCGCCGTATGCAGTCCCGCGAGGTTAAAAGTCTTTGACGGCGCGGTGCATACCGCGCATATTTTTTCAAACTTTTTATCGACGGTCGGGAAAACGATGTGTTTATTTCCGCCGTAAGTAAAGTCGCAATGAATCTCGTCCGAAATCACGAACACGCCGTGTTTAAGGCAGATATCCCCCAGCCTTTTCAGTTCTTCCTTCGTCCACACCCTTCCCGCTGGATTGTGCGGACTGCATAGAATGAAGAGCTTAACTTTATTGTCCGCAATTTTCTTTTCAAAGTCGACAAAGTCCACCGTATAGAAGCCGTCACTGTTTTTCAGTTCGCTCACGACGAGCTTTCTTCCGTTATCGGTAACAGCCGAGGCGAAAGGATAATACACGGGCTGGCAGATAATAACGCCGTCACCCTCTTCGGTCAACGCGCGGACGAGCGAGCATATCGCGTGGACTACACCGCAGGTCTGAACGAAATAATTTTTATCACAGTCCCAGCCGTGACGGTTTTTAAACCAACCGCACAGCGCTTCGTAGTATTTATCGTCCGGTTCGGAGTAGCCGAATATACCGTGTTCTGCTTTGCTTTTGAGTTCGGCAATAACCCCGTCTGGCGCGGCGAAATCCATATCGGCAACCCAAAGGGGCAATATATCCGCGGGCTTTCCGCGCCGCTCGGCAAAGTCGTACTTTATGCTGTTGGTATTTTTTCTGTCGATTATCTTATCGAAATTATACTTCATTTTTCAAACGCCTGCTCCAAATCCGCAAGCAAATCTTCAATATTTTCGATTCCCGTGGAAATGCGCAGAAATCTGTCGTTAATGCCTCGGCGGTTGCGCTCCTCCTCGGATAAATCTTTGTGCGTCTGCATCATCGGATAGGTAATAAGACTTTCAACCCCGCCCAGACTTTCTGCGTACTGAAACACCTTTACGTTATTTAATATCTTCTCCGCGAGAGCTTTGCTTTCGGCCTCGAACGAAATCATTCCGCCGAAGCCCGTACTCTGCTTTCTGGAAACGGCGTAACCTGCGTGGTCCTCAAACCCCGCGTAGTAAACTTTTTTAACGTCCTTACGGCTGCGCAGCCAGTGCGCAATCTTTTCGGCGTTACTGCTTATGCGGTCCATTCTCACGGGCAAAGTTTTAATTCCGCGCTCTATTAAAAAGCAGTCGAAGGGAGCAAGACACGACCCGTTCGTGTTGGCGATATATTTTATCTTTTCGGCAAGCCCGGCAGAATTTACAACCGCAAAGCCCGCAAGGGTATCGTTATGTCCGCCCAGATATTTGGTGCCGCTGTGAATTACTATATCCGCACCCAGCTTGACAGGCTGCTGATAATAGGGAGTTAAAAAAGTGTTGTCCACAATCAGCATAAGCCCGTTCTTCTTCGCAACGTCCGCAAGCGCGGCTATGTCCGATACCTGCATTAAGGGATTTGACGGAGTTTCGCAGTAGATAGCTTTCGTGTTTTTATTAATTAATTTTTTGACGGCGCATATATCGCCCGTATCAACGAAGTCGAAGGTATAGCCGAGGTTTTTAAGGCAGTTGAAAAGTCTTAAAGACCCGCCGTACAAATCTTCGCTTGCGATAAAGTGTGCGGGCGGCGTAAACAGCTGCATAACGCAGTTAAGCGCAGCCATTCCCGTAGAAAAAGCAAACGCCGCGGCGCCGCCTTCGAGCACAGCCACGGTGTTTTCCAGATGGGCGCGGGTCGGGTTAGACAGCCTTGAATAGCTGAACTCCGAAGGAACGTCCGTGCCCTTATGCACGAAGGTCGCCGCCTGACAAATGGGCTGGTTGACAGTGCCCCACTCGTCCCTCGCGTTTTCGTCCGCGTGCAGACATAAGGTTTCGAATTTCATATCGCGTTTATTCATTTCTTTTTAGCTTTAATGGTTAAATCCTTTATTACTTCGCCGGCGAGGATAAGTCCCGCGACCGACGGAACGAATGCGCAGCTTGCGGGAACTATCGCGCGGCGTCCCTCTTTGTAGTAACCGCGGGCGGGGTCTTCCTTTGAGTAGACTACTTTAACGCCCGAAATATTGCGCCTCTTCAGCTCGCGGCGCATAACCTTAGCGAGGGGACAAACCGAAGTGTCCGCAATGTCCGCAACCGTAAACGCGGTGGCGTCAAGCTTGTTGCCCGCGCTCATACAGCTTATGACGGGAACGCCCGCCGCCTTAGCCTTTTCTATAATTGCAATTTTGCCCGAAACGGTGTCGATTGCGTCGACGACGTAATCGAAGTCGGCAAAATTAATCTTGTCGGCAGTGTCGGGTAAAAAGAACATTCTGTGGGGAGTAACCTTGCAGTCGGGGTTTATCTCGGCAATTCTTTCCGCCGCGGCGGTAACCTTGTACTTGCCCAGCGTTTTGCGGGTTGCCACTATCTGACGGTTAATGTTAGTGAGGCAGACCTTGTCGTTATCGACTACGTCAATCGCGCCCACGCCCGAACGCGCCAAAGCCTCGACGGTATAGCCGCCCACGCCGCCCACGCCGAACACGATTACGCGCGAATTTTTGAGTTTTGTCATTGCTTCCGGTCCGATTAAAAGCTCGGTTCTTGAAAATGCATTCAACATACGTTTTACCTTTTTTTACTCTTTTCGCGGAAGTATATCCGCACACTTATATAATATAACAC
>JAIEAS010000244.1 GCA_029071285.1 Clostridia bacterium | reverse complement strand
CTTTTGTACGCTTTAAAAATCAAGTCAAATGTAAAAATTTATTCAAAAAGCCGACTTAAAAATTAAGCCGGCAGTTATTTCAATGTTTAGGTTTTATGGGCATCGGTCTGGGTGCGGGATGGTTGTCGTGAGGATGTTTTTTGTGCGGGCGTATCGGCTCGATTTCGTCGATAATAAAATCATCGTCGTCTTCGTCGTCGGTTCCGCGTTCGTTTTTATCTTTGTCCTTCCCGTTATGATGTCTGTACGGTCTTAACTTAAATTCAGGCGTGCCTTCGTTGTGCTTTTTGTCTTCGAAATCGCCGTCGGGGCAGTCGTTATCATTATCGGGCGTCTGGTCGCCGTCTTGCTGTCCGACAACGTACGAGCGTTCTTTTGCGGCGTCGGGACCGCTCTGGTTGCCGTTGCAACCTGCCGCAACGCACGTTGAGCTTATAGCGAGTATGGAAGTAATCAAAAACAGTAACTTTTTCATATAAGCAGTATGCGGTAAGCGGAAAAAGTTATGCAAACGCTTGTCAATTTTTATACCCTATGATAAAATATAAACTGCTGAACGCAAAGATTTGTTCTGCGCGTAAAGGAGTTTATATGTCCGATAAAAGACTTGCGGTACTGAGTATAATCGTCGAGGACAGGGGTGCGAGCGCTGAAATTAATTCGCTTTTATCCACGTTCGGCGATTATATCGTAGGAAGAATGGGCGTGCCTTACAAAGAGAAAAAGGTTTCGGTTATGAGCGTTATAGTTGACGCGCCGACCGAGGTGATAAATACCCTCACCGGCAAAATCGGAATGATTGAAGGCGTTACCGCAAAAACTCTTATGTCTAAAATTTAAAAACGTTTTTTGAGGTAAAAGGCAAATAGCCTGATACCGAAAGGAGTAATAATGAAAAAATTTCTTACTGCGCTTTTATGCGTATGCCTTGCGGCTTTTTCGGCTGTCGGCTTTGCTGCTTGCGGCGCCGGTAAAAGCAGTGAGGCGGTGAACCTAGTTGCAATTACCGCTGATCAGGTTGGCGTTGCGGATGATATCGACTATTACGTCGTAGCCGAACCCGCGGCAAGCGTAAAGGTGAATGCTATTAAGCCGCTTCAGTTTGCCGGCGATTTGCAGAAGCTTTACGGCGGTGAAAAAGGTTATCCGCAAGCGGTTATCGTTGCCAAAACCGAACTTGCAACCGGCAGCACGTTCGTGAGCAATTTTCTGACTGCCGTAAGTGACAGTAAAGAATGGCTTTTAAGCGAAAGCACTTCCGCCGAAACGGTGGTAAACGCAGTTAAATCGCATTTAACCGATGGTATGAGTCCGACTTTCACGGCGGCAAACCTTAACAAAGAGGTTATAAAAAACTGCGGAATTAACTTAACTTATTCTTACGACGATAAGGACGAAATAAAGAGCTTTATAGAAAAATTCAATTCCGTCAGCGAAAACTCGTTCGGAACGCCTGACGATAAATTTTTCTGGGACGGCGGCTGTGATGAAGCCTTATATAACGGTAACGTATCGGTCTATGCGCCCGACGGTGCACCCGCATTGGGGATAGCAAATCTTCTTGCGGGAGCCGAGGTGCCGAACGACGGAAGTGATGTGAAATACGAGGTTGTAAACGCAAGTCTTATTCAGAATTTCGTTACGGGTGCAAATCCCAAGGCTGATATCTGCGTTCTGCCCGTAAACCTTGCCGTCAAGCTTTTGGACAACGGTGAAAAGTATAAACTCGTGGCAACGCTCACGCACGGCAATTTATATTTGCTTTCAAAAGACGGTACCGAAATCACCGCAAAGAATATCGGAAAATTAAGGGGCAAAACAGTAGGGGTTGTAAATCTTGCCGCAGTCCCCGGTCTTACATTTAAAGTCATTCTTGAAAATCACGGAATAGACTACGTTGAACTCAATGGTTAAGCGTTTTTTCGGCAAGAGAAAACTTAATATTATTTGCTCTGTTGCCGCGCTTGTTTTAATAGCTTTGGTGTGGATAATCACATACTATAGCGTTAAAAACGATTATATAATTCCGTCGCTCGGTGAAACTTTTAAAAGTTTTTTCAAGTGCCTTGGAGAGCAAACCTTTTGGACGGCGTTCGGTCTTACGTTTTTAAGAACGGCAACAGGCTTTATAATTTCTTTCGCGCTTGCATTATTGTGCGCCGCACTGTCTTATTGCAGTAAAATTTTTTCGGCGGTATTAAGACCGTTTATGGTAATACTGCGCACTTTGCCGACGCTTGCGGTAATACTTATATTGCTTGTCTGGACTACCCCCAAAATTGCGCCGGTCATCGTTACAGTGCTTGTGCTTTTTCCTATGATTTACTCGCAAATCACCGCAGCGGCAGAGGGTATAGACGGCGGCTTGAAAGAAATGGCGGACATTTATCAGATAAGCAAAAAGGACAGGCTTTTTAAAATATATCTGCCGTCTGCGTCGCCTAACGTACTTTCGCAGACGGGTGCAGACCTTTCACTGGGACTTAAAATAATGGTTTCAGCAGAGGTTCTGTGCGCGACCTACAAAAGCCTCGGCGGGCTTATGCAAACGGCGAAAAACGTGTATTACGATATGCCTCGCCTTGCCGCTTTGACGATAGCCGCAATTATAATCGGTTTTATCGTGGAGATTGCCTTTTCGCAGCTTGCAAGGATAACTTACAAGTGGAGCAGAAAGGAGGGCGGCTATGATTGAAATTAAAGATTTATGTAAGAGCTACGGACAAAACGTCGTTTATAAAAATTTCAATCTCTGTCTGGAAGAGGGAAAGATAAACTGCATTCTCGGTGAAAGCGGCTGCGGTAAAACAACACTTTTAAACGTTATCGCGGGATTAACCGAATTCAGCGGCAGCGTAACAAAGGTTAAATGTTCGTATATATTTCAGACACCGAGGCTTGTGCCTAATCTGACGGTTTACGGCAATCTTGCGCTTGTATGTAAAGACGACGCAAAGATTGAGGAAATTTTAAAGCGCGTAAATCTTTACGATAAACGCGACAGTTATCCGATAAAGCTTTCGGGCGGTCAGGCGCAAAGAGTTTCCATTGCACGCGCGTTTTTGTACGGCGGCGAGATTATACTTATGGACGAGCCGTTCTCGTCCCTCGATTTAAGGCTTAAAAACGAAATGACCGGGCTCTTTCTCGAGTTGTGGAAGCGCGACGGCAGAACGGCGGTTTTCGTTACGCACGACGTTGACGAGGCGGCGGCTGTCGCACACAGGGTAATAGTTATAAACGGCGGCGAAATCGTTTACGATAAATCGCTATCGGGCGAACCGCTTAGAGATTATAAAAACGGTGAAGAGGTGAGGCGTGAACTTGTTTCCGCCCTGCTTGAAAAATAAAAAAACAAAAGGAGAATTAAAATGAAAAAATTTTTCAAAGAGTTCAAGGACTTCATTTCACGCGGCAACATTCTTGACATGGCAATCGGTGTCATTATCGGCGGTGCATTCAGTGCAATAGTAAATTCGTTGGTAAACGATATTATTATGCCTCTTTTAAAGCTTGCCACCGGCGACGGCATTCAGGGGCTTTCGGTTCAGCTGAATACCTGGGTCAGCGCAACGCTTGAAGACGGCAGCGCAAACCCCGCGGCGATTTACTGGAACTACGGCAACTTCATAATGGCGATAGTTAATTTCCTTATTATCGCTATCTGCTTGTTTATCGGAATTAAAATCGTAATGTCAATCAAAAAGGCCGGTCAGTCCGTTGCCGAAAAGCAGAAGAAAGCAATAGCAAAGAAACTTAAAAAAGGTGAAATTACCGAAGAAGAGGCTGCTCAGGCAGTCGTTGAGACCGAAGCACAGGCAGAACCTGCTGCACCCGTTGAAACTCCGGACGACTTATTAAGAGAAATCCGCGACCTGTTGAAGGCGAACAAAGAAGAAAGCAAAAAGGACGAATAAAAATGTTAAAACCTCACGGAATATGTG
>JAIEAS010000243.1 GCA_029071285.1 Clostridia bacterium | reverse complement strand
GAAATACGAGGACATTCTGCGCATATCCGAGATTGAAAAGGAGTGCTTCAATAACGAGGCGTGGTCGTACCAGATGCTTGCCTCGTCCTTCGGGACCGAAGCCTTTTGCGGTATGCTTGCCGAGGACGGCGGCGAAGTTATAGGCTACGGCGGCTTTACCGCCGCGGGCGGCTCCGCCGATATCGATATCGTTGCGGTGGTTGAAAATTACCGCAGAAGCGGCGTTGCAAAGGCGATAGTTTCCGAGCTTTGCAAAAAAGCAAAGGCGCTCGGCGTGGAAAAACTGTATTTAGAGGTGCGCGTTTCCAACAGCGCGGCGATGAGCCTCTACCTCAAATGCGGTTTCAAAGGAGCTTACGCACGCACGCGCTACTATCCCGACGGCGAGGATTGCCTTGTGATGGTCAAGGAGCTTTAAAATTCTTTTAGAGGACAGATTCGTTTCTTTTTTGCGGGAGGGCGAGGGGCAGGATATACTGCTTCTGCACGGCTACCTTTCAAAGAAGGAGAGCTTTTATTATCAGATAAAATTTCTGTCGCGGTTTTACCGCGTAACCGCACCCGACTTCCCCGCGTTCGGCGCAAGCGCGCCGATAACTTCGGCGTGGTCGGTGGGTGACTACTGCGACTGGCTTGATAAGTTTATAAAGGCGGCGGGGCTCAATAAGCCCGTGATAATTGCACACTCGTTCGGCGCGAGGGTTGCAATCAAGTACCTTTCCTCGCGCCCCTGCGCGGCGGAAAAACTGATAATAACCGGCGGCGCGGGCATAGTGAAACCGCGTTCCAAAAAATATCTTCGCCGCGTGAAAGCTTACCGCATAGTTAAAAAGTTTTTCCCCAAACTTGCGGAAAAAAAGTTCGGCAGCAAGGAGTACAGAACCCTTCCGCCCGTAATGCGCGAGAGCTACAAAAAAATCGTCAACGAGGACCTGAAGGACTGCGCAAAAGAGATAAGGTGCAAAACCTTGCTTTTGTACGGCGCGGACGACACGGTTACGCCCGCGGACGAAGAGGGCAAAATTTTCAATTCGCTGATACCTTGCAGTGAACTTAAAATTTTGCAGGGCGGACATTTCTGTTTTTCGGAAAATCCCGCGCCGTTCAACGACGCGGTGTATAAATTTTTAAACGGTGATTAATTTATGGGAATTTTCGTATCCGTACCAAAAACTGTAGAGTGCATTTTAACCGCGCTTATCTTCGCGGTTTTGCTCTGTTTTGCCGCGTACAAACCGCTGGGCGTTTTGCAGTCGGCGGGGTACTCGAACAAAAAGTTTTTTAAATGGATATCAAAAAAGGGCAACCTCGCGCAGCAGCGGATGTGCCTTTTGGCTATGCTCTGCATTTTGTCGTGCGCGATAATTTCACTCTGCTTTTCGTTCACGGGCGAGTGGTCGGCGGTTATCGGCTTAATTCCGTTCGTGCTGTTTTTTATCGTGTACACGGTTGCAGACCGCAAAATCGCGCTGCGCTCGGAAGTAACCAGAACGGCGAGATTTACGCGTCTTTTTGTAGTGCTTTTCGTTGTCTGCTTTATAATTTCGTATATTTTTGTAACCCTTTTAAATTTCGCGGACTGCGTTTGGGGCAATAAAATTTTTACGAGTTTAAGGTACTGCGCGCTCGCAATTCTGCCCGCGACGTTGTTTCTTCTGATTGCCCTTGCAAATTTAATTGCTAAAATTTACGAGGTTCCGCGCAATAAAAAATTCGTTAAAAGCGCGAAGAAAAAGCTTGCTGAAAGCAATTTAAAAGTTATCGCAATCACGGGAAGCTACGGCAAGACCAGCACGAAATTTATTCTGAATCAAATTCTTTCGGGCAAGTACCGCGTGCTGTCTACACCCCGTTCGCACAATACGCCGATAGGCATTGCGCTTGCGATAAACTCGCATATGCTCGCGGACTACGATATTTTCGTCGCCGAAATGGGCGCGAGAAACCTCGGCGATATCGACGAGCTGTGCGAAATATGCCCGCCCGATATTTCGGTGATAACCGGCGTGTGCGGTCAGCACCTCGAAACCTTCGGCACCTTCGCAAACGTCGTCAAAGCCAAGGGCGAAATTTTAACGCACACACAAAGCTGCGCGGTGATTGCCGACGACTGCTTCGATTTATTCGCAGAGTACCCCTGCAAAAAGGAGAGGTGCGGCTGCGTTTCGGATATAGATTGCTCGCCCGCGGGCGTAAAGTTTACGCTTACTTTGGGCGGCGAAAGCCGTGTTTGCGAAAGCAAGCTTCTGGGCAGACACGCGGCTTTCAATATAGGCATAGCGGCTCAGGCGGCTTACCTTGCGGGTATGAGCTTGGACGAAATCGCCGCGGCAATTCCGCAAATCGGATATATCGAACACCGCTTGCAGCTTATCCAAAATAACGGCGTCAACATTCTTGACGACGGCTACAATTCCAACGTAAAGGGCGCGCGCGCCGCGCTGGAAGTTTTAAGAAGCTTCGAGGGCAGAAAAATCGCCGTGACTCCGGGGCTCGTGGAGCTGGGAGTTCTGGAAGAGGAAGAAAACGGCGAGCTCGGCAAAAACCTCGTGGGGCTCGATTTGGTAATTCTCGTCGGCGACTCGCTTATCGAGCCTGTTAAAAAAGGCTACCTCGAAAACGGCGGCGACAAGGAAAAACTTGTAACCGTACCTTCACTAAATGCGGCGCAGCAGCATATAAAGGAATATATACAATCGGGCGACACCGTACTGTTTTTAAACGATTTGCCCGACGTGGTTTAGCAAGAGATAAAGACTTAATTCACCAAAGCAGAAAAACAAGCGGAGGTGGATTTATGAAAAGAACTGTTGCCGTAATCTTCGGCGGAGTTTCAAACGAAAACGAAATATCGATAATAACGGGCACGATGGCAGCCAACGTTTTAAAAAGCGGAGGCGAGCAGGTCGTGCCCCTGTACTTGTCCCAAAAGGGCGAGCTATTCACTGGCGAAGAGCTTTTTGATATCAACAACTTCAAGGGCGGCGGCTGCGAAAAAACTAAGGCGAGCGTAACAGACGGCGGAGTTTTCGAGCTGAATAAGCGCGGAAAAATCAAGAGGTATATAAAGGTCGACGTTGCCTTAAACTGCTGTCACGGCGGTATGGGCGAGGGCGGCGGAGTGTGCGGACTTTTCGCGCTGTGCGGAATACCGCTTGCAAGCGCGGGTATGTTCGAGTCGGCTGCGTTTATGGATAAATACTTCACAAAGCTCGTTTTAAATTCTCTCGGAGTGCAGGTCGCACCCTACGTCTATTTCAGAAATTATAACGACGCGCTTTGCGCCGAGGAGCTGGGCTATCCCGTAATCGTCAAGCCCGCGAAGCTCGGCTCGAGCATAGGCATAGCAAAGGCGGGCGACAGGGATGAGCTTCTGGCGGCGGCGGAAGCTGCGTTCTTCTACGACGACGGCGTTCTGGTTGAAAAGTATTTTTCAGACAGACGGGAAATTAACTGCGCCGCGTACCTCTCGGGCGGCAAGGTCATAACCTCGGAGTGCGAGGAAGCTATCACCAAGGGCGATATTTTAAGCTATGACGACAAGTACGCGGGAGGCGGAAAATCTCAGCTGCCCGCGGATATTCCAGCGGAAATCTCCGATAAAATACGGGGCATAACCGCGGACGTTTACTCGCGGCTGAATATGCGCGGCATCGTCCGATTCGACTACATACTGTGCGGCGAAGAGGTTTATTTAAGCGAAATAAACACCGTGCCGGGGTCGCTTTCGTACTATCTGCTGTCAAACGGGTTCAAAAACTTTTATCCCGTCCTGCAGGCGGTGATAGTGCAGGCGCTGGACGACTGGCAGCGCGCCGCCGATAAAAAGGTTTTAAGCACGGGCATATTAAACGCCCTGCCTTCAAACGCCGCCAAAATCGGCAGAAAATAAAATAAGCCCCCGCGGTTTAACCGCGGGGGCTTTTAAGTTTATTCGTCTGTCGCAGGCTCGCTCGCCTCTTCGGGTGGCGGCGTTTTATCGGTTAAAACTTCCCTTTTAAAGTCGGGCAATAGATTGTTCTTTTTTAATTGCGCTTTAAAGGTGGTTGCATAGCACAAAGCCATCGCAATGGAAATTCCTATAATCTCCTGAATTACGTTGCGAGGAATGTTCGTTGCGGCAACGGGCACGCCAAGAACGATACAGCGGTAGGAGAAGTATCCCAAAATTACGACGACCGCACCGACAAGCGAAGCTATCAAAGCTTTAACCCATTCCCATTTTTTAAAGCGGTTCGGGAAAACGTAGTGGATTATCGCGGAAACCGCCGCACCCTGCAATCCGTGAATAACGAGTGAGGGAATCATCATTGACGGCGATTTAAGCACGTCGTATATAAGCGAGCCTATTCCGCCCGAGATAAACGCTGCCAGCGGGTCTAAAAGATACGCGGCGATTAAAACCACGCCGTCCACCCAGTAAACGTTCCCGACGGGCGTGGGTATTGCGGGGATAAAACCCGTTGCCACGACCAGCGCGGTCATTACCGCGGTATAGGTAATCCATTTAGTAGTAAAAAACGCTTTTTTATTCTTCATATAAAAGCTCCGCCTGTAAATTTTCATTGACTATTATACGCGTGCGGTGGTATTATTAAAATAGTCAATTTAAATAAATTTTATAATACCAAAAATAATTATGCAGACTTACGAAATAAACGCAAAAAACAAATACTGGTCGCTGTACGAAAAGCTGCGCGGCGATATTTTAGAGGGCAGACTGAAAAAGGGTGAAAGGCTGCCTTCCAAGCGCGCCCTCGCCGAGAGCCTCAGCGTGAGCGTGGTAACCGTGCAGTCGGCGTACGAACAGCTTCTTGCCGAGGGTTACATCTATTCCAGAGAGCGCAGCGGCTACTTCGTATCCGATTTGAACGTGGAGTTCTACGGCAGACGCAGGAGCGAGCCTGTGAGCACGCCGCCCGAGAAGAAGTTCAGACTCGATTTGGTAAAGGGCACCGCCTCGTCGCTGTTCCCGTTTGCGACGTGGGCAAGGCTTATGCGCTCGGTACTGTCCGACTGCGGCGAACACCTACTTGAAAGAGTTCCGTGCGACGGCGACTTTGAGCTTAAATGCGCGGTCGCAAGCTATCTCTACCGCGCGAGGGGAATCGACGTTGACCCGCGTTACGTCGTAATCGGCGCGGGCGCGGAATATCTGTACGGCGTTATAGTCCAGCTTCTGGGGCGGGACAAGCTGTTCGCGGTGGAAAATCCCGGCTACAACAAAATTTCACAGACCTATATTCTGAACGGCGCAAGGTGTGTTTATATTCCCGTCGGCGACGGCGGAGTGGACTGCAAAAGGGCGGAGGAGAGCGGGGCGGACGTTCTGCATATTTCGCCCTCGCACCAGTTTCCGACGGGGGCGGTTACGCCCGCGGCTTCGCGCGCCAGGCTTATCGGCTGGGCGAACGCGGGGGGCAGGTACGTCGTAGAGGACGATTACGACAGCGAGTTCAGACTTTCTGGCAAGCCGCTCCAGAGCACGTTCAGCCTCTGCCCCGACAGGGTTATTTATATGAACACCTTTTCAAAGAGTCTCGCTCCCTCGATGCGTATGGGATATATGGTTCTGCCCCCCGAGCTGTACGAAAAGTATTTAGCTTTGTTTTCGCACTCGGCTAACGTCGTGCCGCTGTTCGAGCAAAAGACGCTCGCCAAAATGCTGGACGGAGGATTTTTCGAGCGGCACATAAACAGACTTAAAAACCATTACCGCGCCGTGCGGCAGGCGGTTCTTGAAAAAGCCGCGGAATTTAAAAACTGCAAAATAAAGGACACGGGCAGCGGACTGCACATTCTCGTTTCCTTTGACGGCGCGTCGGATAAGTACATGAAGGAACGCGCGGCGGCAATGGGGATTAATCTTAAATGCCTTTCGGACTATCTTCTGGAACCGCTGGAGGGCAGAGAGGGATGGGCGGTGATTAATTACACGGGTTTAACCCCGCAAGCCGTATCCGAAATAAATTTATAAAAAGCACAAAAAAGCCGCCCGCGTTCAAAGAACGCGGGCGGTCGTTTTTTAATTTATCCTTTTGATTATCTGCCGCAATCGAGTATTACGTACGCTACGGGCGAAACCGCAAGGTTTTCATTTTCTTCCATTTCGTTAAGGTTGTCGTAAATAAACATCTCTTCTTAGCCTCCTGCCAATATTCTTATATCTTCAAGCTTTGAAACTTTTTTATCTTTGGGGTTATCCCTTATCTGCCGCAGTTTAAAACTACGTAAGCGATGGGGGAAACTGCAAGGTTTTCGTTCTCTTCCATATCCTTGACGTTATCATAAATAAACATTTCCGTGAACCTCCTGCAACAGTTATTTCAAGGGCGAACCTTGATTTCGCGGATAGTATAGCACCGCAGACAGTGTTAGTCAATAACAAAAATCAAATTTTTTAAAAAGTTGTTTTTGTTGTTTTCTAACAGTATTTTATG
>JAIEAS010000242.1 GCA_029071285.1 Clostridia bacterium | reverse complement strand
ATACACATCTAACACGGGAGGAACTGCTACTGAACAAGTAGTTCCAACAACGCTGCAAAGCGCCGTAGCCACAAGGTTTTTAAAGGGCAGCGCCTTTGTAGTTCCGCCCAGGGCAATGCTTGCACTAGCCCTCTGTAACTCGTAAATATCGCCGATTTCGCCCTGACATTCCAAAGCAGTCTGCACTCTTTCCTGCAAGCCCAGCTCCTTATCCAGAAGCTTTGCAATTTTTTTATCGTCGGTTTTAAGGCAAACGAAGGTTATGCCTCCGCCGATTAAAAATGCGCCGATTCCGATTAAAACGTAATACAGCCAGAAGAGGTTGACTCCGCACAGCTTGCAGGGAAGCAGTACCGAGTTTACGGCAAACGCCGCGGCGGAAAGCCCTATAGCAATGCATTTAATGAGTATCTGAAGCCATACTCTTTTTTTGAATCTGGAAAAATTTTTATCCATAAAATACCAATTTTAAAGTTTCTTTAAATATGCGCACAGCTATTCCGCATTTTTGCGGAATAGCTCGCACAAAATTTTTATTGATTCAGATTAAGCCATTTCTACGGTACAGGTCATACTGTCAACGCCGCCAGTCTGACCGTTTCTGGTCATAATTATGGTAACCGACTGACCGGCAGCCAAGGTTACGGTTGCATAGGGTGCCGCATTATACGCCGGCAGATTTTCATAATCATACATATTGCAGAAGAATTCGCCGTCCTTGTAATAGTCACCATCATATCCACCATTGGGCACAAAACCGTTAGTTACGTCGTTAACCGTATATGACACCTTATAATTGTCACCGTTAAGCCAATCCTGGTTGCTGCAAGTGATATGATAGGTACCTCCTTGGGTTGCGGTAAATACTACGTAATAGTCATTTTGGAAGGTCGGGTCGTCTGTCGGTTCTATTACCTTACTGCCCGAACCCGTGATTACAAAAGGATGGTCTTCGGAACCGTCGGGATCGCCCGCGTGGATCTTCTCAGTCAAAGCGAACGTTAAACTGAAATTAGCACCGCCGGTTTCTATAAGACTTATTGCCAAAGTAGCGCCTTCCGTAAGCTTGATATCACGCTCCTGTCCTTTATTTGCCGATGTATACGTATAGGGATCCTCTTCATAATCCGGATAAACATATATGGTGTAATTAGAACTTGTTTGTTTAAGTTCGAAAGTATACGTTCCGCTGGCAGGCACGTAATACAAAGCATACATATTTTTTACGTTTCTGTTAGAGTTATTAAGGATTATGTCCGTACCGTCCAGACTGAGTACAGGATAAGACGTTACCTTCTTTGTAAGCGTGTCTACTACGTCTGTATGCGTCGAGTCGTAAACAGTTACAACCACGTCCGCGCCGGTACCTTCGATTTCGAGCGTATAATAGGTATTGCCGTGTTTAACCGTGTAAACGTCGACTTCGTCACCCGGCAAATAATCCGTAATTTCAATAGTGGTATTGTTCTCCCATTTCTGAGTACCGTTTTCGCAAATTATTTCAAAGCTCGAACCTGCAAGTTCTATATCTTCCAGGTGGGGAAGCTTCTTGGGCACCCATTTAGCGTAGAGAGTTATATTACCAGTGACAGGCGTGTTGAAATTGAATACGGACGTGCCGTCCTGCGAAGTGGACCAGCCGACTAAATTTTCATTATCGTTGGGATAGTTAGTTACGGGCTTGGTTGCATAGTTGCCTACAACTACCTGCTGAGCTTCGGGCGCTGTCCATAATTCGTAACCGTTTAAATCGAAAGTTACGGTATAAACGGCTTTCGCCTCCCAGTGTGCATAGAGAGTGGTATCTCCCGTGATAGGCGTGTCAAAATCAAACCTTACTCCGCCCGTTGCCGCATCATACCAGCCGAGGAAACTATATGCAGTATCTGTGGGAGCTAAGGGTTCGTCAACCTTTTGGTTGTACGTTACCTGGTCGGGATTTATTGCCGTACCGTGACCGTTCATATTGTACGTTACGGTATAAGTTTTAGGCGTCCACTTTGCATAAACGGTGGTATCCGCGCTGACAGCCGCGTTAAAGTCAAACGGAGTGGTACAAGCCGCTTCACCGTACCAGCCGCCGAAATCGTAATTCGCCGACGAAGGATTGGTCGCAGGCTGGGTTGCCGTAGTGTTTTCGTCTATAACCTGAGGCGAAGGCGCGTTGGTTACGCCCGTTACGCCGTTCATATTGAATTTTACGGTAACCTGACCTTCTTCAACTAATGCTTCCCACTTAGCGTAAATTTGTGTATTGCCGGTTATTTCCGTATTAAAGTCAAACTCGTTATCGCCCGCTTCGTCGCTGTACCAGCCGAGGAAGGTAAAGTTCGTTGCCGTAGGGTCGGTTTCGGGCTTAGTTGCCTTTCCGCCGTAATCGACGGTAAGCGCCTGGGGCATTGTGCCGATATTATCGTGGTCGACGAAGGTTACGGTGTAGGACTTAACCTGCCACTTAGCGTAAACGGTCGTATTATCGTCTATGGCTACGTTAAAGTCAAAAGGATGCAAACAAGCGTCGTCGATGAACCAGCCCTTGAAGTCGTAGCCGGTTGCCGTAGGCGCGGTCGCGGGCTCGGTTGCCGTTTTGCCCTTTTCCACTACCTGTACTTTGGGCGCAGTGCCGTGGCCCTTCATATTAAAGGTAACCGTGTATTCGGTTTTTTCTTCGGGTTTGGGTACGGTGAGCTGATAGCCGCAGACGTCGCACTTGCCGTCGGATTCTTTCGTTGCAGTGCCGTTCTTTATGAGGTCAACGTGGTCTGCCTCGTTTTTCTTGTCGCCGCAATCACACTCCTGCCAATGCTGGGTAGTACTGGACTTAATAGAGTATGAATGTTTGTGACCATCTCCCTTGTTGCAACCAACAGCCGTCACGGTCGCAGCCGATATAGCCGCCAATGCAAAAATAATCAGGTTTTTCTTTTTCATAACTCAAGTCTCCTGTAAATTATACCAAATTTATTCATTTATGCGAAAATTGGTGAATAAATTTTGTCTTTTTTGGAATATATGAATAAATTTAACACATTTTTTGTATAGTGTCAATTAAAACATAGTGTAAAAGGTGTAAAAATATGTAAATTTTTTCATTTATGCAAAAAACCGCCGTTTATATACATAAATTATGCAAATTTTCCGAATCTGGTGTACACCCCTTTTACTACATTTTCAGTATAGCACCGCACCGTGTATATGTAAATTAATTAATAAATTGTAATAATATTTATAATTAATGGTATTACGGCACGCTTTTTGTTAAATTTATATGGACAAAACGGATTATATGTGTTAAAATACGGATATGAACAATATTGTCTATGCAGGAAAGTACGCGCGGCAGGCGGATTATAAAAGCAGATATTTTGAAATTATAGTGCCTTACAAAAGCGGACGGATACACTTTAACGGTACGGACAAGGAATTTGCCGCAGGCAACATAATAGCCGTGCCGCCGCTTAAAGAGTATTCTATTCCCCTTGAAGCGGACGGACTGCACGTTTTGCTTGAGCAGGCTTTTCTGCCCGTAAAAGAGATTACCGTATTTTGCGACGATAAGCAAAGCGGCGTGCGCCACGCCGTTTTGCAGGCGGAAGAGTATTTAAACGGCGGTATGCCGAAAAAGGATATGGTTCTATCCGCGCTGGGCAATCTTATCGCAAGCTACGTTACGGCGTATTGCACCAAAGCCGAATTTTCACCCGTGGTCGAGCTTGTGCGGACGGATATTGCGGGAAATATTTCAAACCCGACTTACGCGCTTGACGACTATATTAAAAAGCTGCCTTTAAATTACGACTACGTGAGGAAGCTTTTTAAAAAAGAGGTCGGCGTAACCCCGCACGAATTTTTGGTTGCGCAGCGAATGGAGCTTGCCGCGAGCATTCTGTCGGGCGGGATTTCAAACAAATACAGCAATTACTCCGTGTCGCAGGTGGCGGAAGCGTGCGGCTTTTCCGAGCCCCTCTACTTCTCCCGCGTGTTTAAAAAATACTACGGAGTTTCCCCCACCGAATTTAAAAAATAAAAAAGGCACCGCTTACGGTGTCTTTTTTCGTGGTGGTGCTGATGACAGGACTTGAACCTGCACGGTCGCCCACAGGATTCTAAGTCCTGCGCGTCTGCCAATTCCGCCACATCAGCATTCCATATTATTTTATTTTAAGCTTGGGTAAATGTCAATAATTTTCCGCTTTTAATAAATAATTCCAACTCCGCCAAAGAATAAACGGCGTAAACTTACGCAAAATACAATTGACGGAGGACAGTTATGGATTTTGACCAGACTAAAACTTACAGAAATCTTGCAAGAAGTTTTGCGGGGGAATCGCAGGCGGGAATGCGCTATCAGTTAATAGCACAAGCCGCCAATTCACAGGGTTACGTTACCCTTTCAGACACCGTAAAAGTTCTTGCGAAGAATGAAACGGTTCACGCAAGAAGATTTTTCGAGGAATTAAACAAATACGGCACTAAACTTGACAATATCGAACTCGAAGCCGGTTATCCTTATCACAGCGGTGATTTGGGCGAAAGTTTACTTTTGGCGGCTGACGACGAACACAAGGAACATGCTCAGGTTTATCCTGCCTTTGCAAAGGACGCGGAAGAAGAAGGTTTTAAAGACATTGCCGCACTCTTCAGACTTGTTGCACAAGTTGAAGTAAGGCACGAAATGATTTTCAGATACCTCCACGAAGCGTTTACTAAGGGCGTGCTTTTTTCCAACGAAACACCCATACTTTACATTTGCAGCGAATGCGGATATATGCATACTTCAACTAAGGCTTGGGACGTGTGCCCTCTCTGTAAGGCAAGTCAGGGCGAAGTTGAACTGCACATTCCGTTCAAAAAGGAGAAAATATGAGAAAAACCAACGAAAACAGCAAGCAGTCTTCTAAGAGCTGCGGCAAGAATTGCGGAAACAAGACCAGCGGGACCAAGAACTGTGGCAAAAACTCGAAAAACTGCAAATAAGACTGTTAAGTTTAAAGACAGTTTTGACCCCAACGGAAGTTACACGGGAACGCCTATGGACGGTGAAAAACCCATTCAGGATGCGGACGATTTGTAACTGAACATTAAAAAAAGCGGCGGACGAATTAATTCGTCCGCCGCCCCGTTATTTGTGTGGGTTTTAAAAATAGAC
>JAIEAS010000241.1 GCA_029071285.1 Clostridia bacterium | reverse complement strand
ATATTATATATAAAAAAAAGCTAAATGGCAACAAAAAAACCCGCTTAAAAAAGCGGGTTATATTTGTATTTGATTATTTGCCGAGCGCGTCCTGAACTGCAAGCAGAAGTCTGCCGCTGCCCTGAGTTGCGTTGGTTATAAGCAAGCCGCTTGAAAGAAGCTCTGCGTTATAGCCGTTTGCGGTCGCGTAAGGTTCGCCGTTATCGTGGTAAACAGAAATATTCAGAACGTCTGCAACCGTCCAGCCAACGTACTGCTGAAGAAGCCAGTTTTCATGCTTTGTCCAGTTTGTAGCGTCGGAGTTTTCCCACTTGTACCATGTATGATAAACTTCTTCAATTTCAGTAGCATTCTGTAATGCGTGATAATCATCATAGACGGGAGCTACAGGATACTGCTCGGGTTTGCTTGCATCATAATTACCCGCATAGTAATCAGCCCAACCGGGGCTTACAACGTGCCATTCGTTGTTTTCCTGATAGTTAGCTTTAGCGGATTCGGTATTAGTAATGTCCTTAATACCGGTTATAATATTATTTTCAACTTTTACTTCAACGACCATACCGTAGTACTGACCCCAGCTACTGTAGTGGTACTCGCCGGTATAGGTGCCGTTTTTGCCTGCGGAACAACCGGTTGCAGCTACAGCAATTCCTGCGCACGCAGCAGTTGCCGCAACGGTAATTGCCAAACCTTTAAAAATCTTTTTCATAATTTACCTCGATGGATTTACTACCCTATTATTTTACCATAACAGGGTAGTAGTGTCAACAATTAATTGGTATTTTTTTACTTTATTTTTATTCCGTTCTGAGTGCTACTACGGGGTCTTTCTTAGCCGCAGCCGCCGCGGGAATAAGTCCCGAAATTAAGGTGAGCGCAACGCTTACGCAAACCATAATAAGCGCCTGCCACCACGGGAGCGCGGCTATGGTGAATATGCCTGTAAGCGAGCCGACTATTACGTTCACCACCAGCGACAGGAGGTACGTTACGATAATTCCCACGAGTCCCGCCGCAAGACCTATGATAAAGGTTTCGGCAATGAACAGGCTCTTTACGTCCCCCTTGCTTGCGCCGACCGAACGGAGTATACCTATTTCCTTTACGCGCTCCACAACCGATACGTAAGTTATAATTCCCACCATTACGGTTGAAACCACGAGCGACAGCGCGGTGAATGCGACGAGGGCAATGGTTATCATCTTAATCATAGTGTTTACCATTCCGATGATGAGTCCTACCGTATCGGTATACTTTACTATATCCGCCTCTTCGAGGGTTACGCCCTCGTATTCTTCACCTGCCTTGCACATATCGTTCCAGCCGTCAAGGTAATCGGTAACCAGATCCTTGCTCTTGAAGTCGGTCGGATAAATACTTATCGATATCGGCAAGTCGCTTCCGCCGAGCATTGCCGCCGTAATCTTCTGCGACGAGCTTCCGCTCATACCGCCCATCATTGCCATCATACCGCTTGCGGTTGCGCCCGTAACCAGTCCGGTGTTGGGATAATCCATCGTACCGCTGTCCTTGTGGTACTGACCTTTCTCGCAATACGAATACGAGTAATTGTAAGCTATGTATGAAAGGGTTGAATCGCTCACGTATTTAACGATTTCGCTCTCTTTTGAAGTTTCAAGCATATGGCGGGTTAAAGCGTTTGTGTAATACAAGCCCGAATTCAGACAGCCGTAGGACACGCCCTTTTTCTTCTGAAGTATTACTTTGGTCTTTAAATCAACCGCGCCCGTCTTATCTAAATTTTCAGAATCGTGGTTGTATTTGTAAATGACCTTATCGGTAATGTCCATCGTGCATTGCTGCATCTGCTCGGCAAGATTTTTGAACTCGAGAAGCTTCTGAAGCTGTTCGGGCGTGTAATCTGCGGGGTTAAAGTTTTCAAAGTCCTCGGGCAGAATATCAAAGACGTCAAGCGCAACCATTTTATTGTACAGTGCGTAAAGCTCGGTCGTGTCGGCGGTGTAGAACTTTTCACCGTCCGCCTTGTTTACCTTTGAATAAACGGTGTCGTTGGGGTACCAGGTGAACTTCTGAGCGTTTTCGCCGAGGAACATATCAAATCCCTTGCCGTCGAGGAAGTCTTTTATCAAGTTCTCGTCGTAATTTTCGCCGCCGTTCATTCCGTTTTCGTACAGCGCTTTGTATGCAAAGTCGACGAACTCTTCCTGAGTCATATAACCGAACTGACCCAAAGTTATGTCCGAAATCGCGTTGTCGTTTAAAACGACTATAAGACTGTCCTTGTTTTCGAAAATGTCTTTAAGCTCGTTCTCCGAGAGGTCTTTGGTTTTTCCGTTCGCGGTCGCAAGAATATCGTACTGCGACAGAATATAGTTGTAATTATCGGGAATTTCAGCAAACGAACCGAAGGACGAAATCATCGAAGCGTACTGCGAATACTCCTTCTCTCTCTGCAAGACGGAAGTATACATCTGGCGGATAGCGGTAATCGAATAATTTCCGCTTGCGTCGTCCTCTTCCGCAATATCGCCGTTAGTAATTGTAAAGTCGGTGTAAATATTGTTTGCCAGATTGAACTGATAGCCGTACTGCATAGCGTTGTAGTACGAGGACGGCATTTTTTCAACGTAGTCTATATATTCGCGGGTTATGTTGTTGGTGGTGAGCGACTTGCCCATTCCCATAAGCGATTCCAGCAGCGAATCGACGTAAACCTTATCTTTCAGTTTTTTGATATTAACTTTTCTTTCGGTGGAAAAGTCCATAAGCGCGTCAAAGTCAATCGTGGTTTCGGTTACGGTCAGCGGATAGCCCGAAAGCATATCGTTTTCCATATCCTTTATGTAACCCTGAACGCCCGCGGAAATTGCAAGCACCATTGAAACGCCTATAATTCCGACCC
>JAIEAS010000240.1 GCA_029071285.1 Clostridia bacterium | reverse complement strand
TTTAAGAAATAAGCAAGGTGCCGTTAAGCGCGCGTTGCTTTATATACTCACGCCCGTATTCTGTGCAGGACTCTGTCTTGGCACAGTTTTTTTGTCTAAAAATATGGTAAACGTTGAAGCTTCAACAGATAACACCGTATCTGTAAGCGAAATTACTTTTGCGGGCTACGCCAATAATGAAAAAGGTAAAGCGTTCGACGCCAATAAGCTTGCGGAGCTTTACGGTAAACTTTTGGGTACAACCAATAAGGCAAATATGACGTACGCCAATGTTGCCGGTTTGGGTACCAAGACTGCCGCAGACATAAGAAGCAACAACAACGGAAAGGACGTTCTGGTAACGTTCGGCGGTTTACAATGGACGGTTACGTATCTTACGCAGGATAGCGGCAACGTCGTACTCGATTTATGGCTTGCGTCGGCTTCCGAAACAAGCACTTGGTCGGACGGCTGGTTTTATCAGCAATCGCAATCGTGGACTTATCCCACTAATATGTACGGTTCAAGCTATATCAGAGCCGTAACTCTCAACAACGGCGGCTTTTATACGTACGGCGGTCCCGACGGTATAACCACTTCCGGAAGATATTCGGGTGGCGGTTACGATGTGACTTCTGAGAGCCAAATTAAAACAACAACGGCTACGCAGTCGGCAGCGCATAAGTTCAGCAAGTTTACAATGTCAGGCGTGTCCGGTAGTTTGGCAGATTACATACTTACACCCGCACAGGTTTCTTATCAGGCTACGGAGTCTTACGTGGCGTCTCTCGGCGGAAGCTACGATAACTGCAACGACGCATATACTCAGTCTTCAAAATTGCCTACTGGATATAATTATTGGGGTAAAGACCATTATACGGATTGGATGAACGATAAAATATGGCTTCCCAGTCTTACTGAAACCGGTACGGGTGACGCCGTAAACGGAATGTGGAAGCTTTCCCTTAACCAAAAAAGAAATATTATTGATACGTGGACGCGTTCGGCACAGCATAACGAACATTCTGAAGGAGGTGCGCCGCATAAGATAACCGCTAGTGGTGTGTATAGCATTTCTAGTAATGCTGCAAACGAAGAGTTTGCCGTTCGCCCCGCGCTGCATTTAAACCTTACAGCGGCGGAGGATGCAAAGGCGGAATTGCTTCCCACCCCGCAGGATATAGACGCGGGAACGTATGACGGAACGAGCAAGTGGATAGATAGTCTGGGTAGCGATACTCCGGACTGGGTCAATTTGGATATACACAACAATACGGACTATATGACCCTTGATGTTGAGTATACAAACGCAAAGGGCGAATTAAAAACCGACAAGACGTACACTACGGCTGATATAAAGGACGCGGGTTCTTACAAAATTACAATGAAGCTTGTCGACGGCTATGCATGGGAAGGCGGTTCGGCTGCTGATAAGTCTTTTAAAATAACTATTGCGCAAAAGGCAATCGACTCGTTTGCGCCCACCGTGGACTACGGCAAAAACCAAGACAATTCCACAAAACAGTATTATCCGGGCACAACGTCCGCAAATTTCCCGACCATAAAGTCGCCGACGGCGTGGGACGGTAAGGGTACTTTGGCTTGGGACAATAATCAGACTTTAAGCACTACAAAGCTGTATAACTGGACTTTCACTCCAGATGATCAGAATTTTGCGGTAAAGAAAGGCACTTTGTCTATAACCGTTACGCCGATAGAGGTCAAAAAAATCGAAGCAACACTTACTGGCACGGGCGACATTTTCACCTCTACCAAGAAGGAAGATTTGCTGAAGCGTATACAGGTTACCAAGACCAATAACGACGGCACTTCCGCAGGTATTGCGGCAACGAGCGAAATTCAGTTTGCAACGGGCACCACGCTTACTGCGGGCACGAACAAGGTTCTTACGGTTCAGCTTGTGGGCAAAACAAGCGTAAGCTGTACGGTAACTATCCCCGAAATACTTGCGGTTACGCCTGCGGAGCTTTCCGTAGAGCACGACGGTACGACGGTTTACACCTCCACGAGTGCGGACGCGCTAAAAGGTCAGCTTACCGTAAAGATTATAAATAACGACGGAAGCGCGGGCAAGACGCTTGAAGCAAGCGAATTTTCCTTCCCCTCAGATTTTGCCATTACAGACGGCGATTTTAAAATTGAAGTAATTTATAAATACACCGTGAACGATGAGGAAAAGACTCTCACAGGCGACACCACTATAACGGTTGCCGTTGCGGGAATAGATAAGGTTACTATTAAAGAAGTCAACGTTCCTGCTGGCACCAAGCTTTGGGAAGGCGACGCGGCAAACACCATCAAGCAGTATCTGACGGTGGAAGTAACTTATTTGGACGGCAACGGTACCAAAAAGACGTTGGATGCCAGTGATAACTTCACCATAAAGGTGACGCCGGCAAACGATAAAAACGTGCTCATTGCAGGACAGTGCGCGTTTAACGTAATCTACGGCGGAAAGACTTCAACAAACGTTAAAACCGTAACGGTTAGCGCGGTGCTGGTAGATACTCTTACACCAAACTACACGCAGACAGGTATTATTTATAGCTCCGCTAAGGTTGAAGATTTGAATATAGACACTCTGTTGTCAGTAGACGCAATTTTCAACAACGGTGACGAGGATACACTGGACAAAGACAGCTACACCGTAACTATTCCCGACAATTTCTCTTCAGCCAATAACGAAATTACGGTTACGTGGAAGAAGGGCGACGTTACAAAAACGGCGACGTTTACAGTTACGGTAACCGATGTTGAGATAAACGGAATAACCGCAGCATATACCTTGCCCGACGGCTTTAAGCTGGACGCTTCCAAGGGTTTGGAAGACTTGAACGGCGGTCTGGAAGTCGTGCTTTCGTACAACAACGGCGACACGAAAACGCTGAGTACGGAAGGATACACGTTGACCGCCGATTCCACGCACGGCGACGGGTTGCTTTCGGCAGGTCAGCGCACTATAACCGTAACGTATTCGGACGGCAAGACCGCAACATTCACCGTTAACGTTGCAAAGGCGAACGCGGATATGTCGGAGGTTGAGTTTAAAGATTTGACTGCGGCGTACGACGGCAAGGAACACACGCTTACGATTAGCGGAACGCTGCCCAACGGCGTTACGGTTGAATACGAGGTTAAGAACCAGAGCGGAAAGAGCTTTACCGAAATCGGTACTTACGAATTCACCGCAAAGTTCACGGTTGAGGATACCGACAACTACAACACCATTGGTAATAAGACGGCGACTCTGACCATTACGGACGCAAGCATTCTGGGCATTACCGCAAAGGCGGCGAACGATAAGTTCACGACGGTGAACACGCTTGACGATTTGAAAAAGGTGCTTACCGTTACGGTTAAAACGACGGGCGGCGACGAGGCGACGGAAGACTACGAATTGTCTTGCGAGGGTTTGCGCGATGGCGGAATGTTTAAGTTCGGCTTGCAGAAAATTACCGTCAAGTACGTTGACGAGGAAGGCAACGAATTCAATACTTTCGTTGAGATTGGCGTAGAGAAAGAGAAGGTTGCCGTGCCCACGTTTAAGGGCGGTCTTAGCTACACGGGCGTTACGGTTAAACCGACGGTTGAAAACTTCAACGGTTACGACGGCGCTTTAATGACTTTCGTCACGGATAAGCTTCAAAGCGGTACGGTTGTCGGCACATATAAGGCGGTGTTCGCTTTAAAGGATGCCGAAAACTACGAGTGGGCAACGGCAACGACTTATAAAAAGTCCGTGTTTGCCGCGGTAGTAT
>JAIEAS010000024.1 GCA_029071285.1 Clostridia bacterium | reverse complement strand
ATCATATACAACCAAAATAAGAATAGCCTGTCGGCAATTCTCCCAGTTTTGGTTGTAATTAATAGCGTAATGCGGAAAACACCCAATGATTTTGTTTAGCGGCAATCAGGAGATTTGCTTGAAATAGGGGTGCGTCTCTTGATTGAGACGCATTTTTTATTTTAAACAAAATCAAAGGAGAAACATATGGAACAAAAGCAGGTACTGGACAACCTTTACGCGCTGCGAGCTGGACTTTCAGTAATTTCGCAACAGTACGACAAATCACTGGAAATCGAAGATGAGTGCGATGAGCAACTGGCAAAAAATGCCGAAAGTTTGAACGGTGCACCAGTTTGTTTTGGCTGGGGTATAGGGTCCAAACTATCTAACTTGCAGGAACGTTATGGTTACATAATGCATTATGATGAACAAAGAAAAAATGGTGTTCAACACAATATAACAAAAGAAGAAAACTATGAATTAGGAGTTAAGGCTTATAACCATTGGTTAGCTTATGACGAAAGTTTTCAATATTTTAGACAAAATCTTGTAGAAGCAGAAAATAGTAAAACTCAAACCAAAGGAGGCACAGATAACAAAGATTACAGCGTGATACAAAAAATATTTTCAAGTATATGTTTTATTATCGCCGGATTAACGGGATTTTTAGTAATTGCAGTTATTTCCGGAATGCTTGGTAGTGCATGCCAAAATAATAGTTTTATGGCAATTCAATTCGTGCTTCCGATTACGGTAATCAGCCTGATACTCGCAATAATTTTTATTTGTCTTGCAACTGGTCGCAAAAAAGCTTATAAACGCGAGATTCAGGGAAAAGACGCAGAATTGCGGATAGCGGCAACTATGCTTCAAAGATTACCGCAGGTAAGAGAAAATGCGCGAGCTATCATAAACGAAAAGGACAAAAAAATCGCGCCTTTAGTGAAAAGCAGTAACGAGTTTTATATGGCGCTTAAAAAGCAGTTCTCCTACCTTCTGGACGAGCGCGACTGGAAAAATTTAGACCTTGTAATTTACGAGCTTGAAACCCGCCGCGCGGACACCGTAAAAGAAGCGCTGCAGCTTGTAGACCGTGAGTTGCAGACTGAAAGAATACAGCAGACAATAGTACAGGCAACCGAACAGATTTGCTACGAGATACGCCGCGGCTTTGCCGAATTGCGTGAAACCATTGTAGAGTGCAGCAGGGTAATTTCAGCACAGCTTTCCGTGATAAGTTTACAGTTAGGAGGTATGAGCGGACAGCTTACGGAACTTTGCGATAGTGTGAATATGGCAAACGCTTTACAAGAAAAAGCGAACGTATCGAGCCGACAGCTTTTAAACGAAATTGAGGCAATAAGATTCTATCAATGAAATTTTAGGCTTTGCGCCGTATCTTTATTGCATTAACACTTGATTGATGTATTTACACTTCAAACTTAAAAACGAAAAGCCGCGCGGACTTTTAAAGTCCGCGCGGCGTGAGTTTTTTATAGTGAATTTTTAAGCAGCGGGTACGAGTTTTATCAAATATAAGTGCGCTTCGCCGCCGCCCTTTTCAATCGTGTGCGAACCCGCGTTAATCGTCACCGTAATCTGGTAGTAACCGTCCTTAGCAACGGGCGTCTTTGCGCTGCCGTCAACCTTTACGGTCGTATTGCTTGCAACGTAAAGGTGTAAAGTCATCGTTTCGGTCGTGCTAAAGGTTACTTTTCCATTGCTGTTAAGTTTAAGCGCAGAGCCTTTGGGCACGGTTGTTCCCTCGATTACAATTTCGGCAAGGTCTTTGGTCGTTCCCTCAACCGTAAAGCCGTTGCCTGACGCCGAGGGGATAAAGGTTATTGCGCCCTCGATGGCGCTGCCGCCGGTTGTGCCGCCTTCCTCGTCGCCGCCCTCTGTATCACCGCCTTCGGCAGGTCCGCCCGAAGTACTTCCGCCGGAAACCTCTTTACCGCCGATTTTTACTACGCTTCCCTTATAGCTTTGAAGCAGAGCGGAAAGCTCGGGGATAATATCGTAATTCGCGTCTTCCTTTGCGTTGTTGAACTCGAATTTCAAATCGCCGCCGTCAATTCTGCCCGCATAGGTTTGAACTTTTACTTTGGCGTCTTCGGGGCTGTCAACCTCGTACTCGTAGAAGTCCGCAGCCGTATCGAAGTTGTTATAGGTCGTACCGCCCTTCTTTGCCGTGTATTCCGAGGAAACGGTTTCTTCGCGCGAGCTTGCCTCGTAGCAGTCGATACCCGATTTATCGGCGGTATCGTTCTGCGTGATAAGCTTTAAGTTTGATTTCGTGCAGTCGTAAGTATTGTTGTAGGACTTAATAATTCCGCCGTCCTCACTCGAAAAAGTTCCGTCGCCCAAAGCGTCCGTTCCCTGCATTGAGGACATCATAGGACGCATTGCCGCCGTCGAGCGGAAGTAGTTGTTTTCAACGAACGCGCTCGCGCCTTTGGTTACGCCCACGCCGTATTTGGCGTTGCCGTCAAAATAGTTGTTGTAAATGTGCGTGGTGCAGGTTCTGATTCTGGGATGACGGCTGTCCGAATGGTCGTACCAGTTGTGGTGGTAAGTTATGTAGTTTGAAGTTGTTTCCTCTTTCATTCCTTGCAGGTTGCACTTTCCGCTGTCCCAGAAATGGTTATACGAATGAGTTACGTAGGTGCAGGATTTCGTGTCGAGAGCGCCGTCGCCCTTCTTCTGGTCGCCGCCCCAGTTATGACCGTAGAAAAAGTCGCAGTTATGCGTCCAGAGGTGGTCGCAGTCTTTTTCGTATCCGACGCCGTCTTTGGTGCCGCCCATCATATTCATAAAGGCAAGGTTGCGGATTTCGATATTAGTGCAAGAGGTAATATGCATACCCCAGCCGTTTGCGGTTGCGTCGCTGCCTATGCCTTCTATGGTAACGCCCTGGTCCAGCGACTTAAGTTCCAGATCGCCGTTGGCTTTAAAATCGACTTTGCTTCCGTTGCCTAAGCTGCCGATGATTCTTACGCACAGAGGTTTGGTTGCGCCGTTTTTCTTCTGATAGCCCTGACCGAGAATATTGTCTATACCCGTAACGGTGTTTGCTCCGTAAGTTACGGAAACCGTTTTATAGTTGTCGTTCGTAACGTACAGAACTACGGCGTCCGACTTTAAGGTGCCGTCCTCGTTATACGCGCCCGAAGCCGTGCCTTTTACGAAAGCGTAACCCGAACGGTCGTGCGCCAGAACGGTTATTTTTTCGGCAGCAGCCGCCTTGTCATTGTCCTCGGTAAGCTGTTCGCCGCCCGTGGGCACTACCTTCATCGAATAGGTGCCCGCTTTAAGACCGACCGCGTCCGCACGGCAATAATCTTTATATTCGCGCACGAGCTGGTCGTCGAGCTTTACGTAATCGCCGCCGTCCGCTTTGCAGTAAACGTTGTAGCCCATCGCACCGGGAACTTTTTCCCATACGACGTACGCCGCCTCTAAATCGCCCGCGGCTTTGGTTATTTTTACGCTTCCCTCTGGAACGGTGGGAATAACGGGGTCTGACGGCTTCTGCTGTCCGCCGCCGACTCCGTTTCCGCCTTCGGTTTGAGAACCGTTCGGTTTCTGCTGTCCGCCGGTTTGTTCGGTCTGTTCGTTGCCGGAACCTTCACCGCTTCCGCCGTTGTTGCCGCCCGTGTTGCAGCCGGCAAAAGCAAATACGCCCAAACTTGCCACAAGCGCGGCAAATACGCGTTTTAAATTTTTACTCATAATTTTCCCTCTTTATAATTTATGTTTGATTTGTGATAATCCGTACTCAATAAAAGTAATTAGTTTATCTGCCCAGCCAGCCGCCGTCCACGGCAAGGGTGAAACCGTTTACGTAGTTTGAAGCTTCCGACGCGAGGAACACCGCCGCGCCCTGCAAATCTTCGGGCGTGCCCCAGCGTCCCGCGGGGATACGCGCGAGGATATCCGCGCTGCGCTCCTCGTCCTGCCTTAAATTCTGCGTGTTGTTGGTCGCCATATATCCGGGGGCAATGCCGTTCACGTTAATGCCGTACTTCGCCCACTCGTTGGCAAGGGTCATAGTAACGCCCTTGATTGCCGATTTCGACGCGGTGTACGACGGAACTCTTATGCCGCCCTGATAGGAAAGCATAGATGCGATGTTGATAATCTTGCCGCCCGAGTTCTGCTTTAAAAACTGCTGGGCTACCGCCTGCGTCAGGAAGAACACCGTCTTTAAATTCACGTTCAAAACGCTGTCCCAGTCCTCTTCGGAAAACTCAATGGAATCCTGCCTTTTGATAATTCCCGCGTTGTTTACGAGAATATCGATTTTGCCGAACTTTTTCAGCGTTTCGTCTATAACTTTGGGAATAACGTCGCAGGACGATAAATCCGCGATTACGTTATAAAAATTTTTGCCGCATATAGCCGCCGTTTCGTCCGAAGGTCTGCGCGAAACGCCCACGACCTTTGCGCCCGCTTCGACGTATGCCTTGCATATACCTTGTCCGAGCCCCGTATTGCTGCCCGTAACGATTGCGACTTTGCCCTTTAAACTGAACTTATCTAAAATCATTTTCTACCCCCTTAAAATATTTTTGTTATATCATACTACAAACGGTTGCCGTTTGCAAGTATTATTTTTCAAACTCAACTTCGCCGCCCGCAGGAACTTCGTAAACCTTTCCGCGGATTTCAATCCAGACGGATATATGCGAGGGATTGAACACCCTTTCGCCGTCCAGCGAAAATACAAGTCTTTCATACGCCTTGCAGTAATCGTACACCTCGCCGCAGGTTGCAAACCAGACGTCCCCGCTCTTTGCCGCGCGCTTTGCAAGGTTTTCTATTACCTGCCAGTTATTATCGTCGTCGAACTCGTAGCTGTGTCCCCAGACGAGGAAGAACCACGGCTCGCGGTGCTTGAACTCGCCGTCGGGCGAAGAGCCGAAAAATTTATCCGACAATGCGCCAATCTCCGCGTCCGTATGGTGGCAGGTGGGATTTAATTTAAGCCAGTCCTGCGGAAGCGAAAAACCGTGCGTGTTTTCGGTCGTCCGCGCGTAAGCAACGCCCAGACCTTTGAGCATTTCAATTATCTTATCGTTATATCCGTTGTATGCGTACGCCATACCGCGGACTATTTTTTTGAATTTATTTTCAAGGTAAAGCCTGTTCTGCAAAACCTCGTTGACCGCTTCCGCGAGCGGAACTTTATCGAGGAATATATGCCTTGCGCCGTGAATTGCGACTTCGTGGTTGCCGCCCGAAAAGGTTTTATAAGTTTCCTCTTCGTCCATTCTGCCGTGCCAGTTTTCGCAGTCGAATAAAAGGTTGTTGAGGTTGAAGGTGCCCTTCAGGCCGTACTTGTCCAGAATGCCAACAAGCTTTTTATCGGCTTTAACTCCGTCGTCGTAGCTGAACGACAGCGCCTTAGCTTTGCCCTGCGGAAAGCGCATATACTTTTCTTCGTACATCTGTCTGAAACTCATTTATTTTCCCTCTTTTCAAAAACCTCTGAAAGCTGTTCTTCGGCAACCCTCTCGCTCTCGCCGTAAACCTCTACGGGCTTCAATAGTCCCGACTTAGTTTTCCATTTGCCCGATAAATATCTTCCGCCGAACAGTATGCCGCGCATAGCCCAATCGGAAACCATTCCTATCCAAAGACCCATTGCGCCGAGCTTTACCCCCGCCCACTCGCAGGTTAAAATATAGCACAGTCCCACGCGCAGAATTATCATTGAAGAAATCGCCGCCGCCATTACGTACTTTACGTCCGAGTTCGCTTTAAGCACCGCGGGCATACCGAAGGACAGCGGATACGTAACGATTTGTACGGGCAGGCACAGCAGCAGGCAGTTCCACGCAACCGCGCGCGCCTCGCCCGATATGTTGTAGAAATTGAGAAGAACGGGCGACAGTCCGAAAGTTACCGCAACGCAGCACGCGTTGCCGATATAGTTTATCAGCAGCATTCGTCTTACGTAAAACTTTACCTGACTGATATTTCCCGTGCCGACCGCCTGACCGATTACCGTAAGAGTTGCGGTGTTCACGCCGTTGCCGACTATCGAGCTGACCATATTTATGTTATAAGAAACCGAGTTGGCGGCGGACTGGATATTGAGCTCGCCGACCTTGTATATGCCTATGGTGATAAAGGAAATTACCAGAATTTTGCCGAGCTGAAAAAGACTGTTTTCGATACCGCTGGGTACGGCAAGTTTCAATACGCGCTTAATCATTCCGCCGTCGAAACGGAATTTTTCAAACACTTTAATTCTCACCGCATTGTTCTTGCGCGAAACCAGAAACAGCGTAAAGAACGCGGGGAAAATTCTTGCAAGCAGAGTGCCGAGCGCTACGCCCGCTATGCCCATATTGCACGCGTAAATAAATATCGCGTTAAAGCCTATGTTTAAAAAGAAACTGATTATGCCCGAAACCATCGTGTTCATACTTTTGCGCTGGGCGCGAAGCACCGCCGCGCAGCAGTTGAACAGAGCTATGAACGGGAATGATGCCGAGATTATGTAAAAATAAATATATGCGTTTGAAAGGGTTTCGTCGCCCGCCTCGCCGAACAGAAGCCTGATAATCGGGTTATTCAGCCCGAGGCACGCCGCGGTTATTACGAGGGCGAAAATCAGCATTATTACCATAAGCTGCTTCGCACTCTTGTTTGCGTCGTCCGGCTTGCCCGCGCCCAAAAACTGCGACGTAATTATCGCGCCGCCCACGCCGAACGCGGCAAAGAGCTGTGTTATTAAGCTTGCTATTTGGTCCACGCCCGTTATCGCCGTAAGAACGTTGTCGCCCGCGCCCGACTTCGCGTACGAAGCCATAAGCCCGTCAATCATACCCAGCGACATAGAGAGCGCCGCCTCTATTACTATCGGTATAATCAGAAGCGCGAGCGCCTTACCCGTGAACAGCGTGTATTTTTGTTTTGCTTTCTGCATTATTTACGCCTCTATAAATTTAACCCGTGATATTGCCCACTCTGTTGTCCGTGCAGACAACTTTAAAGTGTTTGAAGGTAGCGTATCCGCCGCCGTTTTCAGAACGGGCGTAAACTCCCATTCTCGCGCCCGTCCACACGCCGCCCTCGGCGTAGAACTTGTGGGTGAACGCACTGCCTCCCGCGCTGAAACGGTAAGTCAGCTTATCGTGTTCCTCGTACTTAGCCGAAAGGCTGAAGGTAATATATTCGTCGTCGTAGGGCTGGCTGCGGGCGATAGTTTCGTCCTTGCCGTCTATCGAGCCCTTGCGGATTTCAAGATAATTTTGACCGCCGCGGCGCACCACGCAGACGTAGCCGTACTGTCTGCCGAAGAGGATAAATCCCGCCTCGTCGCCGTCGTTTAAAAGATTGAGTCTGCACTTGGTCTTTACCGAAAAATTGAGGTAAGGAACCTTCTGCAAAAACAGCTGCGGCGCGTTGCCTAAGCTGCCCTCGTGCGGAACGCAGAAAAGTCTGAGTCCGCCCTTTAAATCGTACCACCCCTCCTGCGGATTTGCGGGGTTTTGCCAAAGTGGCGAAAGGTTGTTTTTAAAATCGTCGTTGGGGTCCAGCTTGTAATCGGTCTTAATATCCGCGGGATATTCGCCGTCCGCCGCGGGCGTACCCGCGATAATTCCCTCGCCTGCACCCAGAACCGCCCAGCCGTTCCGCCACGACGCGGGTTGCAGATGAACTACTCTGCCGTACGCGCCCTTATCCTGAAAATGCATAAACGCCCAGCGGTTTCCCTCGTCGTCGAGGTCTATAAGCGCGCCCTGATGGGGGCCGTTTATATCGGTATCACCCTGCATTAAAACCACCTTGGTTTCGTACGGGCCGTAAATATTTTCACTGCGCAAATCAACCTGCCAGCCGTTCTTCACTCCGCCGCAGGGCGCAAGGATATGGAAGTATTTTCCGTGTTTATAAATCTTGGGTCCCTCTATCGTGGGGGCAAGATTTTCGCCGCTGTAGATAACCGTATAATTTTCGTCGGCGGAATATAACTCCTCGTCCGCCTCGAACAGGGCGAGCTTTGAATTAAATCCCGCGCGGCTCTTTGCAAACGCGCACACGATATAACAACCGTTCTCCGTCCATATGGGGCAGGGGTCTATCGCGCCCTTGACTTTAATAAGAAGGCGGAGCGGCGACCATTTGCCGTAAGGGTTATCCGCGGTGGATACGAAAATGCCCTCGTCGGGGAAGGGAATAAGGCAGTAAAACTTGCCCATATGGCAGCGTATGGAAGGAGCCCACGCGCCGCTTCCGTGTAAAACTTTGTCGTAGCCCTCGAAGGGGATTTGGTCTATCACGTAATTTATAAGCCGCCACTCCACTAAGTTTTTAGAGTGCAGTACGGGCACGCCCGGCACGAAGTTGAAGCTGGACGAAACCATAAAAAAATCGCTGCCGACGCGGATAACGTCGGGGTCTGAATAGTCGCTGCATATTACGGGATTTTCGTATCTCATAATCTTTCTCCCAAAGTTTACGTTAAGACTATTCAATTTTACCACTTTTAAAAAACCTTTTCAATATTTTCCGCGTTATATTTTTGTGAAATTAAAAAAACCGCTCAGTCCACAATTGTGAACTGAGCGGTTTGTATAAAATATCAAATCCAATTTAATTCGTCCTTGTCAAAATCAAACAGCACCAAAAGATAGCTGTCACTGCCCGACTTTAAACTGAACATATCCCTTCTTATATATTCGTCGTTTTCATACACGCGCAACCCCAAGTGGCTAAAATAATAACTCGTATTCCCGCAAACTATTACAAACTCGTAACGCGGTGCTGATTTAATCGGCTGATATCTTGGTATTACCTCAATCTTTTTTAAATAATCTATAAACAGATTTATTTTCTCTTCATCAAGATAAACCTTTACCTGCTCAACCCCATAACCATCTTCATTCTTGTCCCTGTAATATTCCAGATACACCGCGTCAACTTCGGCGGCTTCGATAGTCAGATACTTTGAAAGTTTGCGCGGATAGTACATTACTGCAAGGGTTGCGCCCGTTGCTATAATCACGGCAAATATTACGGAAAAAACCACGGACAGCGCAATCAGCAGCTTGGTGCGCAAAGTCAGCTTTTTGTCCTTCTGGATTTTTAAAATTTCAACCTCTTTGTCGCTCACAAGCTCGTCAATGGTTACGCAGAACTCCGCTGATATAAGCTGAAGCGAATCAATACTCGGGAAACCGCGCCCCTGCTCCCATTTGGCAACGGCGCTGCGGCTTACGTAAATTTTTTCTGCAAGCTGCGACTGCGAAAGTTCCTTACTGTTCCTCAGCCGTTTAAGCTTTTCGGCAAATATTTCCATACACCCATTTTAGCATAAAGCACACGCACCGTCAAAGGTAAATTCCTGTCTCTTATACAACTCACCGCC
>JAIEAS010000239.1 GCA_029071285.1 Clostridia bacterium | reverse complement strand
GTGCCGATATTTGCTATCGAGCATAATTTTTTAAAAATTTCTTTTTCTAATTTGTAGCATCTGCCGTGTTTGAGGTGCCCGTGGATTGCGGCGAGCGAACACTGAATTCTTTCGTCGTCAATCAGTCCCTCGATGTAGGCTTTTTTTAAAAGCTTGGTTCGGCTGCGTAGCCTGCGCTTGGTTTTATTTTTTATCGTTTTTACGATTTTGCCCGTAGGGGTTACGAAGTATCGGAAGCCGAGGTAAGTTACGCCGTTTTTCAGCGGGAAAATCTGGGTTTTGTCGTTGAGCTTTAAACCGAGCTCGTCCATCATTTGGCGGATTTTTTTGAGAACGGCTTTAAGGTAGGCTTTGTCCTGATGCACAAGCACGAAGTCGTCCATATACCTCGAATAGACCTTTATGCGGAGCTGCTCTTTGATGTGGCGGTCTAAGCCGTTGAGGTAAAACATTCCGAAGACCTGACTCGTCTGATTGCCGATAGGTATGCCGCGGTTTGTTATCTTGGGGTTATCCCCGATTGGTTCTATATCGTATTTTTTAAGAAATTCGTTGTTTGTGTTGTAGCTGTCGATTATGTGCGCGAGGAATCTTTTCAGCCGAACGTCCGCGATTTCTTTGCAGAACACTTCTTTTAAATTCGGGTGCGGTATGCTGGGGAAGTACTTCAATACGTCGCCCTTTAAAAAGTAGCCGTTGGGACCATGTTTTGCAACGTGTTCTTTCAGCATATTTTCAAACCGCGCCAACGCGAAGTGCGAGCCCTTTCCTTCCTGACACACGCAGTTGTCGAGGATTGCGCGCTTGGAAAAATAGGGCATAAGCAAGTCGTCGCAGATGACGTGCTGGACTATTCTGGCGCGGTAGCGCAGCGTCTGAATTTCGCGCCGCTTTGGTTCGTAGACGATAAAGCTGTTGTATCTTTCAAACCTGAATTTTTCGTGTTTGAGCTCCTCGTAAATTTCGCCGAGGTGCGACAGCGTAATCATTTCAAATTTGACCAACTGCCTTTTGTCGCGCTTGCACCGCCTGCCGCGCAAATGCGCGCGGTACAGCGCTTCGAAGGTGAAAATTTCATCATAAGTTTTTTCAATCATAAATGTCGGGTTTTTTATCATTCTCCTTAAAAAAAACTCACGTCTATATACATTATTATATAATGCCTCTCTCTTACTCAATATTTTACGAAAAAATCGCGCAGGAAAATGTTATTTTATTGAGTTACCTGAAGTTGGAAATCGTTATAATTTATGATAAAAAATTTGTTTTTTTGGCATAAAAAAAGGCGCGTCGATTGAC
>JAIEAS010000238.1 GCA_029071285.1 Clostridia bacterium | reverse complement strand
GAAAGCTACGACTTTGGAATCGTTAGATTCTGCGTTTAAATTTAGGTTCCGTTTTTACAAAGCCGAGCCTTTGGTATGCTTTTCTCATTCTCCGCCCGCAATCGAATCTGAAACTCGCCCGAATTGCGTAAACTTTAAACGACCATATAATTATAACCGCAAGAGTGCAAAAAAATCAAGTGTTTAATTTTGTTTTTTATTGACATTTTAAGGCAAATGTTATACAGTTATTCCGTATTATGATTTATACGGTGACCTTTAATCCCTCGCTGGATTACTACGTACAAGTAAATAATATAAAAAGCGGAATGGTCAACCGCACCTCGGCAGAGCGTCTTGCCGTGGGCGGCAAGGGACTTAACGTTTCGCTTGCGCTCCAGAATATGGGTAACGAAACTCTTGCCCTCGGCTTCGTCGCGGGTTTTACGGGCGAGGCGATACGCGATAAGGTCACGAAGCTGGGCTTAAACCACGACTTCATTGAAGTGAGCGGTCAAAGCCGTATCAACGTAAAAATCAAAAGCAATACCGAAACGGACATTAACGGCGTGGGCGCAAAAATTTCGGAAGAGGACGTTGACAAGCTTGTTAAAAAGCTGAAACGCCTTTTACACGAGGGCGACTGGCTGATAATCTGCGGAAGCGTTCCCTCTACGCTGGACGAAAATACTTACGCCGACCTTTTGAAAAAGCTGAAAAACAAGCACGGCATAAACCTCGTCGTGGACGCGTGCGGAAAACTGCTTACAAACACTTTGCAGTACAAGCCCTTCCTTATTAAGCCAAATATCTACGAAATGTGTGAAATTTTCAACCTCACCTCCATTCCTGATTTAGAGGGCATCTACTCCTGCGCAAGAAAATTGCAGGATATGGGCGCGAGAAACGTAATTATTTCAATGGGTAATGCGGGCGCGGCAATGGTTTCGGAAACACGCCAATCCATATACGTGCGCGCGGCGCGCGGACAGCTTGTAAATTCCGTCGGCGCGGGCGACTCGATGATAGCGGGATTTATCCACGAGTATTTAGAGTCGGGCAACTACTTTTCCGCCCTCAACTACGCTACGGCGGCGGGAAGCGCTTGCGCGTTCACCAAAAACCTCGCCACCAAAGAACAGATTGAATATATTGAGTCGTTAATGCTATGACCGAGCTTTATTTAACAGAAAACAGCAGCGTTTACGAAAAAATCGAAAAGCTGTTAAAAGCGCGGATTGCCGAGCCGTTTGAAATTCTGCGGACGAAAAACGGCAAACCTTATATCGGGGGCGACCCCCTCTTTTTTTCGCTTTCGCACAGCGGCAACGTTGCGCTGATTGCAATAAGCGACAAGCCCGTCGGCGTTGACTTGGAAATTATCTCGAACAAAAGCCGCAAGGTTATTCTGAACAGTTTTTCAAACGAGGAACGCGCCGAAATCGAGAGCGAACGCGATTTTCTGAAACACTGGGTGGTTCGCGAGGCGTATATAAAAATGCTGGGAAGCACCCTCGCCGCTAAATTAAAAAGTCTGAAATTTACAGACGGCGTTCTTTACGACGGCGGACAGCAAGTCGACTGCAGCTGCCTTTGCGCCGACGGCGAAAACTTCGTCTACTCCCTTTGCGTTCAGTCCAATAACGAAAAACTTCCAGAAATTACAAACCTTTAAACCCCGCTTTTTGCGAGGGTTTTTGTTTTTATCTGTTGCCTTATCTCCCTTTATTTGATATAATGCAGTTATGAAAGTATTCGTTATAGCAATGCAAAAAGAAGCTCAGCCTATATTGGACGAGCTTACAAACAAAACGGAGCGAAAAGTCTGCGGAAAGCCAGTTTACGAAGGCGAATTGTTCGGCAAAAAAACAGCCGTTATCGTCTGCGGCGTTGGCAAGGTGAACGCGGCGTGCGGCGCGCAGTACGCGATTGACTTACTTGGCGCGGACGAAATTATCAATATCGGCGTTGCGGGCGGACTTAACGGCGGCGTGAAGGTCGGTGAAATTTACGGCATTTCAAAAGCCGTACAGTACGACTTCGATTTAACGCAATTAAACGGGACCGCAATCGGCACACTGGACGAGTGCAAGGAAAATTATCTGCCGTTAAAGGGCAGCCGCTATCCCGAAAGAAAGCTTGCCACGAGCGACAGATTCAACGACAGTAAGGACGACTATAAACTTCTGACAGAGGTTTTAAAAGCCGATATCCGCGATATGGAAGGTGCGGCGATTGCGCAGGTGTGTATGCACGCGAAAGTACCTTGCCGTGCGTTCAAAATTATATCCGACTTGGCGGGAAGCGGCTCCACCACCGAGCAGTATTTAAGCAACCTTACTC
>JAIEAS010000237.1 GCA_029071285.1 Clostridia bacterium | reverse complement strand
AAAGAGGGGAGTGTAAAAAATTTAAAATTTTTGCTTGTTTTTCATTATAAATTGCAGTATTTTGCCCATTTTGCGGAAAATTACTCTCCGCGGAAAAATTCTTCGCGGGTTAAAGGGCGCTCCTTGTCGGGTTTTATAATAGTCTTTTTGTCAATGAAATATTTCAATTCTTCCCTGTCGTAGTAGTTTACAAACTCGAAGCAAAGCAGAATTACGTAGCTCGAAGGAACGGTGATAAGCAGCGCCGCGCCCAGCGAGAATACCGCGCCAGCAACGTTGAGAGTGAATATAATCATAACGATTACGAAGAAGTTTGCAAGCACGTTGAGGTTGTTTTTGCGCCTTCTGTTAAAGGTGTAAACGAATGCTTTGCCCTGACCTTTTTTGCCGCGGATAAGCGCGGGAAGCCAGTCGGTCGTAAGCATCATTTTCACTGCAATCGCAAGCACCGCAAGGGTTACGAAGAGCGTCAGCTGGAAGGGCACTGCGATAAAGAAAAACCCTTTGAAAACGAGGTAGTACAATCCTAATACTAACGCTGCGTCGTAAATCATCGAGAGGGGAATGTACATCAGATTATAAAGCGAAGCTTCTTTAAGGTTTCTTATAAGCGAGAGGAAGAAGGATGAGTTTGCCCTCAGCGCCATTTTGTCGTTTATGACCGAAGCCGCCGCGTAGTTTCCGAGTCCCATAAAAAACTTTTCAACGAAGTGAACGGCAACAATGCCTACGATGCCCCACACGATGTTTGCGCGGTTGTCTGAAATAAGCGCAAGCAGGGCTTCAAACGAGGTTTTAATCTGCTCGGTAGATTCCGCGATATCGGGTCTGCCGTAGATAAGGTTGCTTAAAAACTGCTTTACGCCGCTTAAAAGGCTGACGTAGCCCTCCGAGCCGGTAAGCGCGTTTTTGTAAGGGGCGATTATAACTCCGTATATTACCGCCGCTATAACCATAATTATCACCCTGTACAAAAGCTGCTTGAAGGTGACCGAAAAGTTGTCTACGAATACGTGAAAAGTGTGTTTGAATTTCATAAATTCCTCATTGATTTAAAGGGACTGCTTTCGCGGTGAATTTTTCGCCGTTTACTACGAGGTATAAGTAACTTTTTTCGCCGTAGCGGTACAGCGCTCCGGGGTTTAAAAGTGTTACGCCGTTTTCAAAGTCCTCGCGCGGACGGTGGGTGTGCCCGTACAGCGCAATGCTGCAGCCGAGCTCCTTTGCGCGCGCGGCAATTTTTAAAAGAGTCGTTTTTGCCGAGTAGAGGTGCCCGTGGCACAAAAAAATTTTTATATCTTCAACCTGAATAACTTTTTCGTCCTCGCCGAGCTTAATCGGGTCGCAGTTGCCGTTGATTAAAATGGTCTTTGGAAACTTGCTTTGAATATAGCTTCCGTCGGCGGAGGTGTCGCCAAGGTGAATTATTATATCGCTTTCCGAAAAAACGGTATCCAGCCCGTCAAGCGCGCGGCGGTTTCCGTGACTGTCGGAAACTACTGTAATCTTTATCATATTTTGCTTTTCAAATCGCACAGCGCGCGGTAGCGGTGGGACACCGAGTTTTTCTCTTCCGCGGTCGCAAGCCCGAAGCTCTTTTTTAAATCGTCCGAAAAGAAAATACAGTCGTAGCCGAAGCCGTTTTCGCCTATTTCTTCCTGCAGAATTTTTCCGTGCGTTCTGCCCTCGCCGAAGTAGGTTTTGCCGTTCGGCATATAAAGGCACACCGCGCTTTCAAAGTACGCGCTTCTGTCTGTTATTCCGTCCAGACGCTTTAAAAGCAAATCTCTGTTTTCCTTGTCGCCGCCGCCCGAAAAGCGGGAGGAGTATATCCCCGGCGCGCCGTTAAGCGCGCTTACGCATAAACCCGAGTCGTCCGCGAGCGCGGGAATATTGTACCTTTCGGAAATAAACTGCGCCTTAATTTTGGCGTTCTCTTTAAAGCTCTTGCCCGTTTCGGCAATGTCGCCGTCAAACCCTAAGTCGTGCATACTGATTATAACGACGTCTTTAAAAATCTGTCTTATTTCGCGTATCTTATTTTTGTTGCCGCTTGCAACTACTATGCTTTCAAGCTCCATAAAAGTATTATACAATAATTAAATAAAAATGTAAAGTGGTTAATCCCATTTAAGGTTGTGCAGCTGACCCTCGGTTTTAAAGCCCTTGAAATTATTCTGCCTCAGCCCCTCGTAAACTGCGATTGCAACCGAGTTTGAAAGATTTAAGCTTCGGGTTTCGCCTATCATAGGAATCATCAGCCAAAATTCCATATGCGCCTTTAAAAGA
>JAIEAS010000236.1 GCA_029071285.1 Clostridia bacterium | reverse complement strand
CACGGCATACGATATTCCTCTACTTCTCGTTGGATCGTAGATGGGTATAAGCGACAGTTATTGTACACATAGTTTTTGCGGAGGCGGATATGCTTGAATACAACGTTTACGAGGACATAGCCAAAAGGAGCGGCGGAGATATTTATATAGGAGTAGTGGGACCCGTAAGAACGGGAAAATCGACGCTGATTAAAAAATTTATGACGGAATTAGTAATTCCGAACGTCACAGACCCCAATTTGAAGAGCGTAATGACGGACGAACTGCCCCAGTCGGCTTCGGGCAGAACGGTTATGACGACCGAGCCCAAGTTTGTTCCCGCAAGCGCGGCGGAAGTGCGTCTTGAAAACGCAACCGCAAACGTAAGACTTATTGACTGCGTGGGCTTCGTTACCGAGGGCGCGGCGGGCTTCGAGGAAGACGGAAAACCCCGCCTTATCAACACGCCGTGGAGTGAAAGCCCTCTGCCTTTTTCCGAGGCGGCGGCTCTCGGCACCGAAAAGGTAATAAGCGAGCATTCCACGATAGGAATACTCGTAACCACCGACGGCAGCATTGCCGATATTGCACGCGAGGGTTATATCGAGGCGGAGGAGCGCACGGTTAAGCGCCTTAACGCAATAGGCAAACCTTTCGTTATAGTATTAAACTGCGTTGACCCTCAGTCGGGTACGGCGCGCCAGCTCAAAGGCGAGCTCGAAGCGAAGTATGGCGCAACAGTCATCGCAACCAACTGTGAAAAGCTTGACGCGGACGGACTTTTAGATATTTTAAAGGCGGTGCTTTTCGAGTTCCCCGTAACGTCCTTCGACGTAAACATTCCCGACTGGATGAGGTTTTTGCCTCCCGACTCTTCCGCCGTATGCGAGCTTTTAGACAGAGTGCGCGAGCTGGCTCCCAAAATTTCCAGAATGAAGGACTGCTCGTGTCTTGACGAAATGACAGAGGGCTGCGAATACTGGAAGGAAGAAACGAGTATTTCACTCAACCTTTCGGACGGCAGAGCTGAAATTACCGCTCAGGCGAAAGACGGAATTTTCTTCAATATGCTGTCCGAAATCGCGGGCGACGATATTTCGGACGAATGTACGCTCATGCGCTACGTCCGCGGCACTGCGGAAGCAAAACGCAGCTACGACAAAATCAAAGACGCGTTCGAGTGCGCTAAAATCAACGGCTACGGCATAGTTCAGCCGGATGACTCGGATATGAGTCTCGAACAGCCCAAAATGGTCCGTCAGGGCGGAAGCGTAGGTATCAAGCTCCGCGCAACCGCACCCAGCTATCACATAGTAAAAATCGACGTAACCGGCGAGGTCAGCCCCATTATGGGAAGCGCAGCCCAGAGTGAAAGCATAGTTCAGGGAATGATGAACGGCTTCGAAAACAACCCCGAGGGTATGTGGGATACCAACGTATTCGGCAAATCTTTAAGAGGTATGGTAAAGGAAGGGCTTGCTGGCAAGGTTACGGGTATGCAGGATTTAACAAAGAACAAAATGCGCCGCGCCATTACGAGAATCGTAAACGAGGGCAAGGGCGGAGTTATCTGCATAAT
>JAIEAS010000235.1 GCA_029071285.1 Clostridia bacterium | reverse complement strand
GGTTCGTAACTTTCAACCAGCCGCCAAAACTTTTCGGAATGATTAAAATAAACCAAATGCGCCAATTCGTGAATTATAACGTACCTCTGAATTTCGGGCGAAAGCATGAAAAGATTCCAGTTAAAAAATATATTACCGCTTTTGTCGCAGCAACCCCATCTGCTCTTATACGATTTAATAAAAAATCCTTTTGCCTGCAAATTTAGCTGTGTTGACAGATTTTTAACGATATCTAAAAAACCTTCACCGAACGCAGAAATAAACGTGTGCTTTATTGCCTTGATATTTTTAACGTAAACACCGTCATTCGCAACCACATTTCTGTTTGAAAAAATCAGCGGCAGTTTCTTTCCGCCCACGTATACTTCACGGTAATTAATCACGCTATCGTTAACCGAAAGTTTCGCCTCGTTTTTAGAAATAATTTTATCGAGCCACGCCTTTTTGCTATTTAAAAATTCCACAATTTTGTAATCGGGAAAACGCAGCGGACAACGCACCGTTATTTTATTTTCAGCCGAAACGGATACCGACAGCGAACGCCGCCGCGAGCGTATTACGTCATATTTGTAATCAATCAAATTTCACCCTCATCAGAACGCGCGCTTCGCCTTCAACTCTGCCTTCAATCAGCCATAGCCCGTCTGAATATTCACGGACCACCTCAATAACTTCACCCTCTTTGCACTGCTTTACGTAAGTTATCTGCAAGCTTTTCACACTTCTGCCCCGCATTTCATCGACGGTAAAGGCGTCCAAAAGAAAATCGGCGTATTTCGTATTGTTAGCGTGAAAATAATGGTCGTAATCCGAATATACCACACGCCTTGAATATAAGATATCCCCGTTCAGAACAAAAGGCAATTTCCAAGCGGAAAAGTCCAGCGCCCTTTGCGTGTTGTAATTATCAAAATCACTTTCTTTAAAATATTCCGTATACGGCAGCATAGCAAAATTTTCAAGGCTCACCATAACCCAGCGGGCGGTTGCCGCACCAACCTTTTCACCGTTACAGAAAAACTCGTACTCCCTCAAAAAAATCATATGCTTGGGATGCATAGGCCACGTATGTACCGAAAGCTTTTCACCCAGCTTTACGTTCTTTTCTAACTCTATATAGCAATTTACAAGAATAAAACCTATGTTCTTTGGAGCAAGGTCTTTATATCCGAACCCGAGCTCGTCGGCAGACAGACACGCAGACTCTTCCATAAATGAAAACAGCGACGACATTTTCAGATTATCGAATGCGTCTACGTCGGTATATCTTAATTCATAGTTTTTAATATTTCTGTACACTTTTTCTGCCTCGCGTGAGTTTTTTAAAATTTTATCATTTTTTTTGAAAAAAGTCCAATATTTTATCAAAAAAGGCTTTTTATGTGTGACATAGTACTGTTTATTTTCTTCAAAAGCGTTGACAGTTTATGTCGAAATATGGTAAAATTAACTAAAGTATACGGAGGCAATACTATGGACGAGGAAAATAAATTTTTATCCGACTATTCCGAAGAATCCGACAAAGACGACTCCTCTCCCGCAAGCAACAAAAATGCAATCAGCGCGGACTTAATCAGAGGGCACATAAATACTATTATTCTCCGCACGCTGTACGAGCGTGATAAATACGGCTATGAAATTATAGAAGAAATCGAAAACAAGAGCCGCGGTCAATACATCTTAAAACAGCCCACTCTTTACAGCGCGCTTAAAAGACTTGAAACGCAGGGCTATATTACCGCTTATTGGAAAACGGACGAGGTTACTCTTGGCGGCAGAAGAAAGTATTACACTTTGACCGACAGCGGCAGAGAAATCACGGAAAGGAATCAAGCCGAATGGGAATATTCGAGAACGGTTATCGATAATCTTATTTCAGACCGCTCGTTCGACTTTTCACAGCCTGCCCCCACGCCTGTTGATTTCCACATTTTAAAGAAATCCACGTCGCGTGTGCCCGTCGTTAAATCCGAAGAGGAAAAAGACGAGTACGAAGACAAATACAAATACGAACACGAAGAGAAACACGAGAACGAAAACGGTGACGGCCTGCGGGATATAAAAATCATTCACGAGGTTGTCGTTGTTAAAGAGGACGCGCTCGAAAAAGATACTGAAGCCGAAACTGTTAAAAGCAGTGAAAGTGAAATAAAAGAAGATTTGCCCGAAGTTAAAATCGATTCCGAAATCGTGGCAGTCAAGGACGAAGTAGTTTACTACGAAGCCGTCCCCTCTAATCCCCCCGCTACCACGCCTGACCAGTTAAGTCAGCCGTCAGTACAACGCGAACAGTATCCCGTTGTAACGGCGCAGGCAAAAACTTATGAATCCGACGACGAGCTCGAAGAAGAGCTTGATGAAGAAATCGAGCAAAGGCGTTTTGAAGAAGTTCCGCCTATGGACGAGGAACAGCGCAGAAGAGTTCACGAAAATTATTTGAGATTGATCTCCGAACCGGTAAAAGCTCCTCCCCGCGAAGTTGAACCCGTTCCCGTTTCGGAAGAGATTGATACAGATAAACTTATATACAACAACAAGCCCGAAACCGAGCGCGACTACCGCAATCTTATCAACAAGCTGTACGTTAAAACGGTTAAGCGTCCTCCTCAGGAACAGAATTACGGAAAGCGCGTTGCCCCCTCGGGAAAATCTGAAGATTTAGAAGCAAAAGCGGCAAGCGACGGATTAAAAATCAACTCTTCCGAATTTGTAATTTCAGGCTCAAATAAAAAGAGTTACAACCGCGGCAGCGCTTTGCTTAAAAGCTCGCTCATTATTACGATAGTACTCCTCTTAGAGTTTACACTCTGCTTACTGTTCAAAAAAGAGCTTGGAATAAGCTTAGCTTATCCGTTCGTAATCTTTGCGATTGCAGCAGCCCAGCTTTTAATATTCGGAGTTCTGTATTATACCGACCTCGGTAAAAATTCAAGAAAACCCGCTTCAGCGCTTTATATGTCGGCGTGCATAGTGGTTACCGTAATAATTATTTTTATCATATTTTTAGTTTCGTTACTTACCGGAATTAATTTCTCATCTGCCGGAAACGTTTTTGCAAAATTAGTTATTCCCTGCATAGTCGCACTCAATATCCCTATATTCGGATTGTGCTTCCTGTCTCTTATCACCATCT
>JAIEAS010000234.1 GCA_029071285.1 Clostridia bacterium | reverse complement strand
GGCGCAGACGGCGCGACAGAAGAACGATATGTTTTTTATTCTGATAGCGGAGCGTTACCACTAATATTGCGTTTATGATAAAAAACGCAAGGATTACGCCGCACAAAATATATACAACTGTTAACATATACCGATACTCCCTTTTTGCGCGCAATAAAAATTATTTGCCGAAAAATTCAAAGTAAATTGCCTTGATACATTTTTCGTAGTCGTCGTCGGAAACGCCAACCATAATATTGAGCTCGCTCGAGCCCTGGTCAATCATTTTGATATTAATTCCCGCGTCTGCGATAGCTGAGAAAAGACGGGCTGAAGTTCCCACCGAGGACGACATTCCGTGACCTACGGTTGAAATTAACGAGATATTTTCAATTACGCGCACGGTGTCTGGCTGAACGGCGCGCTTTATGCCCTCCAAAAGGGTTTCGAGCTTGCCTTCTAACGCCTCGTTTGCGATAACCAAAGACATTGTGTCTATGCCCGAGGGAACGTGCTCGACCGAAACGCAGGCTTCTTCCAGAACGGTCAGAACTTTGCGCATAAAGCCGATTTCGGAGTTCATAAGCGATTTTTCAATGAAAATTACGGTGAAATTCTTTTTTCCGGAAATGCCCGTTACCACGTTGCCGCAAGGACGGTAAATACTGCTGGGAACGATTGAAGTCCCCTCGTCCTGCGGGCGGAAAGTGTTTTTTATCTGAACGGGAATGTTCGCCTTGCGGACGGGAAAAATCGAGTCGGCGTGAAGAACGTTTGCACCCATATAGCTGAGCTCGCGCAGTTCTTTATAGGACAGCATTTTTATGCGTTTAGGACTGGGAACGAGCGCGGGGTCGCAGGCAAGAAAGCCCGAAACGTCCGTCCAGTTTTCGTACAGCGTAGCGCTGACAGCGCGGGCAACGACTGCGCCCGTTATATCCGAGCCGCCGCGGGAAAATGTTTTAACTTTGCCGTTTGCGCCCTTGCCGTAAAAGCCGGGGAAAACGGCGAGCTTTTCGCCAGAAGCCGCTGCAGAAATCGCTTTATAGGACTTTTCGCCGTCCAAAAAGCCGTTTTTATCGAAAAATATTACCTCTTCCGCGTCGATAAACTTTGCGCCGAGCACTTCCGCCATTATTCTTGCGGAAAGATATTCTCCGCGCGAGGCGGTGAAATCCCTGCTGCGCTCTTTTACGATGCGGCGGCGGGTGAGCTCTAAAATCTGGTCGATATTAATATCGATGCCGAGCTCTTTTACGATTGCGCGGAAACGGTTGCAGACGGGCGCGAAAGATTTTTCGCACGAGCCTTCGGCTTCCAGTTCGTCGTAGCAGGCGTAAAGAAGGTCGGTTACCTTTATATCGCCCGAAAATCTTTTGCCGGGGGCGGAAACGACGATAAAGCGACGTTCAACGTCGCTTTCGATAATACTTTTTACGTTATTTATTACGTTGCCGTCCGCCATGGACGTTCCGCCGAATTTGCAAACCTTAACTGCCATATCTTCTTACCGTATTACTATATAATATGTCTGCGCGCTATTTTATGTTGGCGAGAAATACCGTCACCACGGCAAGGCCGAGGGCGGAAAGCTTTAACCATATATTAGTGGTAAAGAATTGCTTCAATATTCTTTTCAACTTTTTCATTATTTACCCTCCGCGGAAAGTTCGGTCCAGTAGTATTCGCTGAGCGCGTTCTTTAAGTCTGCCGCGTCGGCGTACCTTTTAATATTGCCGTTTTTGACAATTGAAATTATGCCCGTTTCTTCCGAAACGACGATTGCGGTTACGCTTGCAACCGTAGTTACGCCGAGTGCGGCGCGGTGGCGGCTGCCCATCTCCTTGGGCAGGTTTTCATTCTCGAAAATAGGCAGAAAGCAGCCCGCGGCGTACAGTTTTACGCCCTCGAGTATAAGCGCACCGTCGTGTAAGGGCGCTTTGGGATAGAACACCGCCTCAATCATCTGCGAGGTGATTTCGGCGTTAATGACCGTACCGCTCTCCACTATTCCCTCGGGCAAGTTATTGTCGGAAAGGACGATAAGCGCGCCCACGTCGTTTTTGGACATATTCTGCACGGCGCGGACAATTTCGTCGATTACGCCGTCAATTCCGCTTGCCGTCATATTTGCAATTTTACTCTTCTTCGCTCCCAGATTGAGCATCGAACGCTTGATTTCCGTGTGATACATAGTAAAAACTATGAGGGCAATCATTGCGACGACTAAAAGCAGGTAGGTCGAATCTATATTCATCGAGGACGCGAACGCGACGCCCGCGAAAATAACGAAGAAAATTATTACCGGAATAAATTTGGAGCCCTTGTTGCTTTTGAGAACTTTGAACATAAGATAGTACAGCACGGTGTACAGAATAAGCTGCAATACGTAAGTAACCGCCATATCGCCGAAATTACTTCCGAAATTTGTAACTATACTCTCTTTAATCTCTGCCCAGTTGCCCATGTGCGGTAACTCCCAAAATAGTTTATTCCTTTTTTATTATATATTTAAATACAAAAAAAATAAAGCGTTTGAAACGCTTTATTTTGCTTAATTTGGCATTAATCGAAAAATAATTTATTATTTACCTCTTGCAAGGCGTTTTTCGGCAACGTCAGTCCGCCCTTCAAGCGCGAAACAGCGTCGTATACGGCGGTGACGTATTCCTTTAATTTCTGCACGCCGATTGCCTGCGCCTGCTCGCGGCTCTTTTTTACGCCGAACTCTTTCATCTTTAAAAGTTTGGCAAGCTCCGCGTCGGACTGCCGCGACGAGATTATCGTCAGCAGATTTTTGAAGTAAGAAAACAATCCCGACAGAAGCGGTGCTTCGTCGCCGTCCTTGCGGCAAAGCTCGTTTTCGATAGTTATAAATTTATTGAAATCGCGGCGTGCGACGGCGTTCGTCATTTCGTAAATGCGGTAGTCAGCGTCTTTGAAAACGAGTTCGTCCACCTCTTCGCGAGTGAGCGTTCCCTCTTTTTTGTAGTCGATTATCTTTTCGACTTCCAAAGCCACGCGCGACATATTGCAAAGACAGTAATTTGCGATAACGTTGCACAAATCAACCGACGCGGAAATGCCCGCGCGCTTCAAAGTGAGGTACGCCCACTTTGCTACGTTTTCTTCGTCCGAGCGGTTGCAGTCAACGTAGGTTATGCAGCCCTTGCGCTTTAAGTCCACGCCCTTTTTACTTTCCGCGTTTACTATTATCAGAATAGAATCGGGCGGAAATTTTTCAAATGTTTTTTTGAGATAATTTTCGTACTCGCTTTCGGTCGGGTACAGCGAGGTTACTTTAACGACACGCTTTTCTGACATAAAGGGCACCGCCTGAACCGCGGAAGTCAGATCGGTGAGTTTTGCCCCTTTAAGACTTTCGCCGTCGAAGGAAGAAAAGTTCAGCTCCGGCATCTGCAAAAATGCGGACTTTATAAGCTCCTCGCCCTTCATACGGTAATATGCTTCGTCGCCCTCCAGAAGATAAATGCCCCTGGCTCCGGCGGCGATATCGTTTTTAAGTTCGGTAAATTTCATATTATTTGCCCACGCAGAATTTTTCGAATACGGTGTTTATAATTTGCTCGTTTGCGGTTTCGCCCGTGATTTCGCCGAGGGCGTCCCACGCGTCTTTTAAATCTATCGCAAGCACGTCCACCGTGAACGAGCCGCAGTTTTGCATCGCGCTTTCAAGACTTTCCCTCGCGCACACCAACGCGGCGTGATGCCGCTGCTCTATGATATAAGCTTTATCGAGCGACAGCTCGCCGACCGAATTTTCGGACAGAAGTTTTTTAAGCTCTTCTAATCCCTGCCCCGTCTTTGCGGACACAGCTATATCGTAATCTCCGCAAGGCTTTATAAGGTCGCACTTGTTGAAAACTTTAATAACCTTGCCGCCCGCGTTTTCAATCTCCGCTTCGCCACCTCCGTCGCTGACGGACAGAATTATATCGGCGGTGCGGAAAATCTTTCTGGCGCGCTCTATTCCTATGCTTTCAACGTTGCCCGCTCTATCGCGTATTCCCGCGGTGTCTACTAAATTGTACTTGACGCCGTCTATCTTAAGTTCGCCCTCGACTGCGTCGCGGGTGGTTCCCGCCTCGTCCGAAACGATTGCTTTGTCGTAGCCCAGAAGCGCGTTTAAAAGCGAGCTTTTGCCCGTATTGGGTTTGCCGCAGATTGCGACCGTTACGCCGTCCTTGATTTTTTTACCGCACGAATACGACGCGGCAAGCCTTTCGAGCTTTTGCGAAACGGCTTCTATTTTTGATTTTATAGCACTCTCGTTCAAGCCGTCCAGATCTTCTTCGGGATAATCGATATCGGCGGCGATTTCCGCAAGCACGTCCTGCAGTCCGCTCTGAAGCTCCTTTATCTCCGCCGTGAGCTTTTCGCTGTAAAGCATACTGCCCGCGCGAAGAGCCGCGAGGCTTTCGGCGTTAATCATATCTATCATACCCTCGGCTGACGACAGCGAGAGTTTACCGTTTAAAAAAGCGCGTTTTGTAAACTCGCCCTTTTCGGCTGCGCGCGCGCCGAGCGACAGTGTTTTTGCGAGTATCCCTCTTGCTATCTGCACGCCGCCGTGACAGTGAAATTCCACGACGTCCTCGCCCGTGAACGATTTGGGCGCTTTGAAGTATACGCACATTCCGTAGTCGCAAAATCCGTCGCCCTGGGTTACTCCCGTGTACATCATATTCGGAATGAAATCTTCCGCTTTGATTTTGGCGGACGGCGTAAACATTTTTGCGGCGATTTCAAGCGAGCCCTCGCCGCTCAGTCTTATTATCGCAACGCCGCCCGTTCCGGCGGCCGTTGATATTGCGGAAATTACGTCAGTCATAAAACACCGTGAATTACAATTTATAAACAGAGTATAACATCTTTTTCACTCTTATGCAACAAAAAAGCGCGGAAGCTCCGCGCTTTAATCAGTTATTGAAATCGTCAAACGGCGTTGAATTTTTGTCGTTTCCGCCGCTTTCGCCCAGTCCGCCGAACGGGTCCTCGGGCGGGTTCTGACGCTGATTGTTCTGAGGTGCGCCCTCGTACGGGTTTTTATCGTAGGGGCTCTCGTAAGGATTTCTGTCGTAATTCTGCTGCTGTTGTCTGTGGTAGTACTGCTGATATTGCTGGTACATCTGGTACTGCCTTGCCTGCTCCGCGCGCATATAATCGCGGTAGTTCACGCCCTTGTTGTTGCGCACGACGAAGAACAGAATTCCGCTTATGGGGAAAAGCACGCTCGTAATTGCAAACACCAGATATCTGCGGCATGCATAGGTCTGGAAGAAACAAATCAGCAGCGCAACGTTGACGAGCAGATAAGCAAGCTCCACGAAATTCAGCACGGTGCCGAGATAATTATAGCACCAAGCCGCCCACGCGAGATGTGCGGGAACCTCCCCCAAATGAGGCTCTAAATAAGTACCCAAAGCGTAAGGCACTTCCACGTAATACTGATACTCTTTTACGTACGAATAGGCTACGTCGTTTACGATATACGCAGCAACGAGAACAAACTCGAAAACGGCTGCAATCGCGCCGATTACCTTTGCATTTATGGCGTTAAAGCACTTGTTTTTCTGCGCGCACACGCCTATATAGTAAGTGTTGAAAAAAGGGATAAACGCCATCCACTTGTTTTTATAGCCCGCTTTTACCGCAATCGTATAAAGCGCAACCGCCTGAAAAACGAATACGATTAAAAAACACAGACCGCCCACAAGGTACGATACCCAATAGTTGTTTGCGCTGACGAAGTACCTCGCAAAAGATGCGTATTCGAAAAAGTCCATAATTTCTCCCTGTACACCTAAATTATATTATGGTTAAGTGGTGAAAATAAAACCGCTATGTGAAAAAACCGTTAAATTCAGAACAGTTTAATTCCGTAATCGACGCTCTCCAAAGTAAGTCCCTGCGGCGGCATAGTTTTTCCGACCGAGTTTCTGTCACCTTTTTCAAGCGAGTTTATTATATCCTGCTCTCCGAGTCTGCCCGCGGCAAAGTCGAGCATAGTACCCGCAAGCGTGCGCACCATATTGTATAAAAATCCGTTGCCCGTTACGTATATTTCAACGTCTCGGCTGCCGCGGAAATCGCGGGTTTTAACCTCAACCGAGTAAATCTTTCTTACCGTGGTTTTAACCTGCGAACCCGACGCGCAGTACGCTTTGAAATCGTGCTCGCCCTCGAATTTTTTTGCAATAAAATTAAGCTTGTCGATATCGATATCGAATTTGATATTTACGGCGTATCTGTCCTTTAAAGGGTTACTCCGCTTAGAGAAATATACGCGGTAGCAGTAGGTTTTTTTCTTTGCGGAAGTTACCGCATCAAAGCCCTTTGGTGCTTCCGCCGACTGCAATACCCTTATATCGTCGGGAAGATAAACGTTTAACGCGTCCGCCATTCTTTCGGGCGGAACAGTGCAGTCCGCTTCGAAACAGCACACCTGCGCCGCCGCGTGTACGCCGCTGTCCGTTCTGCCGCTTGCGGTGACGTTCACTTTAAATCCCAACACCTGTTCAAGTGAGCAAGTGAGTTTTTCCTGAACGGTAACCGCGTTGTGCTGTATCTGCCAGCCGCCGTAAGCGGTGCCGTCGTAGGCAATTAAAAGGGCGTATTTCATCAGCTTATCCTTATATACTCGTATATCTGCGGGAAGATATCGGCGGCGTAAATATTGAAAAGCACCACTCCCGCCACCATTGCCGCGTACAGCAAAAATATAATAACGTCCCGCCAGCCGATAGTCAGTTTTTTGTATTTGGTTCTGTTTTTCGAGCCCGAGTAACAGCGCGCGTCCATTGCGTCGCCGAGCTCTTCCGCGCGGCGGAACGCGCTTATCAGAAGGGGTATCAGAATGGGAATAACCGCCTTAATGCGCTTGAAAAGGTTTCCGCTTTCGAAGTCCGCGCCCCTAGCTTTCTGCGCCGAAATAATGCGGTTTGTTTCGTCTATCAAAGTGGGAATAAAACGAAGCGCGATTGACATTATAAGCGCAAGCTCGTGCACGGGAAAGCGCACCCATTTTAATGGCGTAAGCAAGCTTTCGATGCCGTCGGTGAGTTCAACCGGCGTTGTTGTAAGGGTTAAAAGCGCCGAGCCCATCACGAGGAAAAACAGTCTTAAAACGAGGAATACGGTAAAAATTATTCCCTCTTGATAAATTTTTATAAACTTCCAGTGAACGAGCAAAATCTCGCCGCCGTGGAAAAACAGGTTTAATATTGCGGTGAACGCAAGCAGTATCAGTATTCCCTTGACAGAGCGCAGAACCTTGCCGAGAGGCACGCGCGAGGCGATTATACTGATAACGAGGACGAGAAAACAGACCGCCATTCCGTAGAAATTTTTTGCAAGAAACAGCGCGACGATATACGCGATTAAAGCGAGCAGTTTTATTCTCGGGTCGGATTTGTGCGCGAAAGAATTTACAGGATAGTACTGACCGAAAGTTACGTCTTTAAGCATTGCCGCCTCCGTAAATTCCGATTATATTTTCCGCAAAATCCCGCGCGGTGCAGTCGCACTCCACTTCTATGCCGTACTTTTTTAGTTCGGCGCAGATTTTAGACGTGAGCGGCACGTCGAGCCCGAGTTGTAAAAGTCTTTGCTCTTCCGCAAAAATCTTTGCGGGGCTGTCGCAGAGAACCACTTCGCCGTTTGAAATTACGGCGGCTCTGGTGCAGTTTTCGGCAACTTCGTCCATATCGTGCGAAACGATTATGACCGTTCTGCACCACTCCCTGTGAAGCTTGTGCAGAAGCTCCATTATCTCTTTTTTGCCCAGCGGATCAAGTCCCGCGGCGGGTTCGTCAAGAATTAAAACGTCGGGTTTGGTAACAATAACTCCCGCGATTGCGACGCGGCGTTTTTGTCCGCCCGACAAATCGAAGGGCGACTTGTCCTTTACTTCCTGTCTCTTATAAACATCACCGAGCCCACGAGGCGTAGCGGAATGTGGGGTTGG
>JAIEAS010000233.1 GCA_029071285.1 Clostridia bacterium | reverse complement strand
ATTTACGGCGCGAACTTTAAAGTACGCGCCGTTTAAAAAATTATAAACTGTTTTCTTCCTGCTCTTCACCGTCTTCCGCAATTTCCGTATCTAAATTTTCCGTGATTTTAACTCCAGCCTTTGCTTTTGCAAAAAACGCGGGAACTTTAACTTTTACTGTATTGTAAAAGTTTATTATATCCTCTTTGAACCGTTTGTGATCCCATATCATGCAAGCGGAAAAGGCTAATATTCCGCCGAGAATTATGACGGGGAACAGTTCCCAAAGTATAGGAACGTTTCTCCACGCTTTGGGGGTGAGCCATAAAACGTACTTTGCGGCGCCCTGCATAGAGTCGGGCAGGCCAATCGCGTAGCCCATATCCCTGCTGTTTGCGTCAAAAAATTCATCCATCGAAGAGGTTTTTACCCAACCGATGCGGATAAGAATAAGCTCGTTAATTATAATAACGCCCAAAACCGCGAAGTAGATTACGAAGGTTTTCCATATTCTACGCCAGTTCAGCTCGTGCAGTCCGAACAAAACCATTAAAAGCGGAACTATCCATATACCCGCGTGACAGATATAATAGCGGATTACTTCCGGCTCGTAAAACGCCAAATTCATACTTGCAACCGGCATTGGCGCAACACAACCCAATATTCCGCTTACAAGTCCTAAATAAAACATATAGTCCTTGCCCGCTTTCCATTTTGAAAGATAAATAAAAGGGAAAATAAGCGTGCTTACCGCACAGATATTTTCAAATGAACACTTGCGCAATATAGCGGGAAAACCCGAATACTGCGGTAAAGCAAGTTTTAAAAAGTGCATGACGAAGTTGAAAGCAAGTATGCCGAACAGCGACCAGCTTTGAACTTTTTTGCTCTTTTTCCTGAGACCGAAATACAGTCCCAAAAACGCTCCTATGCAAATTACCAGCCAAAGATAATAACCCAGCGAAGTGCCGAACTTAATCTTTTTCAGCTCCATTTTTTCACCAGTAAATACGTAATAAATTTACGTTACAAGTATCACATAAAATTATGGCAAAGTAAAGCGTTTTTAACCCGTTTAACAATCTTTAACAAGACTTTCACAAATCCCGTCAAGAACGGTGAAATAGTCCTTAAAGGTCTTGGAGCAGACTTCGGCGTTTTCAATTTCAATTCCGTAGGCGCGGAGTCCCGTGAGAGCAAAGCTCATTGCAACGCGGTGGTCGCCGAAGGTGTCGATTTTTGCGGGCTTAGGGGCGGCGGGGTAAATTTTTACGCCGTCGTCAAATTCCTCAACTTTAACGCCCATAGCGGTGAGGTTTTTAACGATAGCCGAAATCCTGTCGCATTCCTGTCTGCGGATATGCGCAACGCTGCATATTTTAGTCGGATTTTTAAGGTACGGCGCAATCGCCGCAAGGGTAAGTGCCTGGTCGGAAAAACCGCTGCAATCAACCTCGCCGCCGTCAAAATTTTCAAGCAGTTTGATGAATTTTATATCGCCCTGCATACTGTGCGGCATCAGACCGTTTACACTGATATTCGTGCCCAGAATTTTATTTGCGGCGTAAAAGTAGCAGGCCGCGGAAATATCCGGTTCGATATCGTATCTTTTAGCCGAATAGCTTCCGTCAACGACGTAGCCGCCGTCAATCTCTTTCACGGTAACGCCGAACGACCACATCATATCCAGCGTCATATTGACGTAGGCGAGCGAATGTCTCCCCTCCGCCTTTATGGTCAGCGGCGCATTTGCGCATATGCCGGAAATTAAAAGGGCGGACAGAAACTGACTGCTTTCGGCAATATTCACGCTGATTTCGGTTTTGGGCTTGTCCGTTCCCTCGATTATAAAGGGGTAAGAATTCTCGCGCTCCAAAAAAGTGAATTTCGCGCCAAGCGTTTTAAGGGTGTCTATAAGCGACGATACGGGTCGGCTTTTCATCTGCTCGGAACAGGTCAGGGTGTATCTGCCTTTCTGGAAGGCGAGGAAGGCGGGCAGAAAGCGCGCCGCCGTTCCCGCGCTGCCGACGTTTATGGAAGCCTCGGTTTTTTCAAGATTGGCGCCGCAGCCGCGGATTTTTACGGTATTTTCCGAAACCTCGCACCCGATTCCCAAATCCTTTAAACACTGTAAAAAGGTTGCGCAGTCGTCTGAAAACTGCGCGCCGTAAAGGGTGTTTTCTCCGCCCGCTAACGCCGCGATTAAAAGAGCGCGTGCGGTTATGCTTTTAGAGCCCGGAACGGACACGCAGATTTTTTCGTCTGAAGTTTTTCCGTAAACGTTTTTTACTTTGTAGTTCATAATTTTCTTCGTCTTAAAATGTCGCCTTTTGCAAGGCTGTACGGGCAGTTGATTTTGTAGTGCTCCTGCACCAGTTTACAGTCGCTCACCTGTTCACCCGTTGAAGTGAAAGCCTTTTCCACGGTGAAAGATTTTTTAAAGTTTTCCGAGGGGGACAGCACTTCCAGAACGTCGCCCGTTTTAAATCTTCCGCGCATTTCAACGGTGGCAAAGCCGTTTTCACTTTCCAAAACATTTGCGATATAGTCGCAGTCGCCCTTGGTCTGGCTGTCCGTATAGTTTACGGTTTGCGAGTTTTCGCCGAAGGCGTAAGCCGTTGTATAATCCCTGTGCGCCGCGGTCAAAAGCTCGCTTTCAACCGTTTTATCAAAGCCGTTATCGATACAGCGGCGGTAGGCGTTGATTACCGTTGCAAGGTAGTACTCGGACTTCATTCTGCCCTCGATTTTGAATGAACACACGCCTGCTTCGGCGAGCTCTTTAAGGTGGGCGGACATATTCAGGTCCTTGCTGTTTAAAAGGTAAGTGCCCTTATTATCCTGCTGCATTTCAAGCCAACCGCTGTCCGATTTTGCGTCGGATTTTCTAATCTGATAATTCCACCTGCAAGCCTGAACGCACTCGCCGCGGTTTGAGGGGCGGTTTGCAAGATAGTCCGATAAGAGGCATCTGCCCGAGTAGGAAATGCACATTGCGCCGTGAACGAAAGCTTCAAGCTCCATTTCGGGAACGGCGGTATGTATTTCGGCGATTTCTTCAAGAGACAATTCGCGGGCGAGAACCACGCGACTTGCGCCCTGTTCGCGGTAAAATTTTACGGCGTATTTATTTGTCGTATTCGCCTGTGTGGATATATGCAGCTGAAGCTCGGGCGCGGCTTTTTTTGCCGCGTAAAGCACGCCGCAGTCCGACACGAGCGCCGCGTCAACTTTTGCCGACTGCAAAAAAGCAAAGTAATCTTCCAAAAGCGGCAAGTCTTTATTTTTGGCGAAAATATTTGCCGTGACGTACACTTTTTTGCCCAGTCCGTGCGCAAGTTTTACGGCGTTTTCTATCTCTCCGCGGGTGAAGTTATCCGCAAACGAGCGCAGTGAAAAATCTTTGCCGCCGATATACGCCGCGTCCGCGCCGAACCAGAACGCAGTTTTCAGTTTTTCAAAATTGCCCGCAGGGGCTAAAAGTTCGACTTTCATTTTTTTACGCTCATCGCCAGCCCGTCGCCGACGTTTAAAATCGTGGTATAAAGTTCGCTGTCGCAAACTGCCGCGTCTACGTATTCTTTGACGTGAGTGTACAGCATTTTCCGCTTTTTTGGAACTTCGGCTTCGCCCGTAATCCAGCCGTACAGCAGTACGTCGTCGGCAAGCAGAACGCCGCCTTTTTTAAGTAAATTTTTAAGTTTCGGCAAAAGCTTTACGTACTGAACTTTTGCACAGTCCAGAAATATGAAATCGTATGTGCCTTGCAAGGTTTGCAAGCATTCATATGCGTCGCCGAAAAGTGCGGAAACCCGCATATCAATCCCGAGGCACTTGAAATTTTTTACCGCCTCGTTGTAAAAGCTCTGTTCGCGCTCTATAGTAGTCAGGTGCGCGTCTTTGCATACGTCGAGCATAACCGCGCCCGAAATACCTGTGGCTGTGCCCAGTTCTAATATGTTTTCCGGTTTGTTTGCGGCAAGCAGCGTGCATATGAAGTTCAGCGTTTCGTCGTCGGCGGTGGGGATTTCGCGCGCGAACGCCTCCTCCCTCATCCTTGCGATTTTTTCGTTAAGTTTAACGCCGTTGAACTGCGCCGTGGGAGTTTTGCGCTCGCCCCCGGAGGTGTCGCCGTGCGCGTATTTAAATCCGATCATATTTCAACCACGACGGGCACTACCATCGGCGACTGCTTCGTCTTTTTTAAAAGATAGTTTCTGAAATTGCGCTTTATTACCTTTTTCAGCTCGTCAACCGTGCCGCGCGAGAGGTCGTAGCTCTCGATTGCGCGGGCGATAACCTCGCGCATTTCCTTGTTGTAGTCGCGGTGGAAATCGAACACGAAGCCGCGCGAATTGATTGCGGGTTCTCCCACCACCTCTCCATTTGAAACGGCGATTGAAATTATGAAAAGCCCTTCTTCGGAAAGCTGGCGTCTGTCGTCGATTATTACGCTCGCCTTTTCGTCCTCGATTCCCTCGCCGTCAATCAGACGCGAGCCCGCGGTAATATCTTCCGCGCGCCGTATTCCCTTTTGCGATACCTCAACGCAGTTGCCTATGTCGGGAATAAAAATACGGTTTTCTGGCATACCCAGCTGCTGTGCGAGCTGTGCGTGCTTTTTCAGATGTCTGTATTCGCCGTGCACGGGAATGAAGAATTTAGGCTTTAACAGCGTGTGCATAATTTTATGCTCTTCGCGGCAGGCGTGACCCGAAACGTGAATATTTTCAAGGCTTTCGTAAACGACGTTCGCGCCCTTGCGGTAAAGGTTGTTTATTACCCTGTACACAAGCTTTTCGTTGCCGGGAATGGGCGACGCGGAAATTATAACCGTGTCGTTTGCACCCACAATCACTTGCGGATTGTCGCCGTTTGCCATACGTGTGAGCGCGCTCATAGGTTCGCCCTGACTGCCCGTGCTTACAACCACAATTTCGCTGTCGCGCATATTTTTAATCTTCGATACGTCAACGATAACGTCGTCGGGAATTTTAATCTCGCCTATCTTTTCCGCCGCTTCAACTACGTTGAGCATACTCCGCCCCGACAACGCGACCTTGCGCTTATATTTTACGGCTAAGTCGGTAATCTGCTGCAGGCGGTGCACGTTTGAAGCGAAGGTTGCGATAATAAGCCTTCTGTCAGCGTTTTCGGCAAACAGCCTGTCAAGGGTTGCGCCCACCACCGTTTCGCTCATGGTATAGCCGCTGCGCTCGATATTTGTGCTTTCGCCCATATATAAAAGAACGCCTTTCGCACCGATATCGGCGATTGATTTCAAGTTGATTGCTTCGCCCGCAACGGGTGTCAGGTCAATCTTAAAGTCGCCGCTGTGGAAAATTACGCCCTGCGGCGTTTCTATTGCAAGCGCAAGCGAACCCGCTATCGAGTGGTTTACGTTTATAAACCGTATCTTAAAGCAGCCGAGTTGCAAAACCTGATTAGGAACGACGTTTATCTGCTTTGCGTCGTTGATGCGGTGCTCGCGCAGTTTGTTGTCTACGAGAGCCAAGGTGAGCTTCGTGCCCACTACGGGAATTTTCAGCTCGTTCAAAAGATAGGGGACTCCGCCTATATGGTCCTCGTGTCCGTGCGTGAGAATAAGCCCTTTAATCTTGCGCCTGTTTTCCACGAGGTAGGTTATATCGGGTACGATTAAGTCGAATCCGGGCGTTTCCTCGGTGGGAAAAATCGCGCCCGCGTCGATTATGATAATATCGTTTCCGCACTCTATGGCGGTCATATTTTTTCCGATTTCGCCTACGCCGCCGAGGAATACTATTTTTACGCTTTTAGCTCCTAACACCGGTTTCTGCGTGAATGAAGTTTTGATTTTTGCGGCGGGCTTTTGCGGCTGTTTTTCCTTTACTTTTTTGGGCGGTTTAACAGCCTTTGCCGCTACAGGCTTTTCCTGCTTATTATTAATTTTGGGATTGCGCCGCGGTTTGAAAACGGGGCGCTTTTTTTCGTTCTGATCGTTCAATTTTAATCTCCGTCGGGTTAATGTACTTACATTAAATA
>JAIEAS010000232.1 GCA_029071285.1 Clostridia bacterium | reverse complement strand
GTACGGGAACCAATAAAGGCGGACTTGTTTCTCAGCTCGGCACGTATCAGATTTTCGTTCCCGCAAAAGAAATCCGCCCCGGCTTTGTTAAAGATATGACGAAATACGTCGGCAAAACGCTTCGACTCCGAGCTATTGAAATCAGAAAGACGGGCAGAAAAGAAATTATCGCTTCACAGCGCGTAATTCTGCAGGAAGAACACGAAGCTAAAGAAGCGGCAAAACAAGCTCAGACCGAAGAATTTTTTGCAAGTATCGCTGTCGGCGACGTTGTAGAAGGTAAAGTTGAAAGAGCTACCGGTTTCGGTGCGTTCGTTTCGGTAAACGGTTTTGATTGCCTTGCTCATATTTCCGACCTTTCCTGGACTGGTACCGATAACGTTACCGACGTACTCGAAATCGGCAAAACTTATAATTTCAAAGTTCTTAAAATCGACAAAGAAAACAAAAAGGTTTCTATCGGTTATAAACAGCTTCAGCCTCAGCCTTGGGATTTGGTTGGTGAAAAATACTCGGTCGGCGACGTTATTCACGGTAAGGTAGTAAGAATCGTACCTTTCGGCGCATTTGTGGAAGTTGAAAAAGGAATTGACGGACTTGTTCACGTTTCCCAAATCAGCTATGAAAGAATCGAAACTCCCGCAACCGTTCTGAACGTAGGCGACGAAGTTGACGCAAAGATTATCGCGCTTGATACCGAGCTTAAGAAGATGAATCTTTCAATCAAGGCGCTTTTGCCCGAACCCGAAAGAAGACCTTCACACAAGTCGTTCAACGAGTCTGACGACGAAGAAGGCGGCAAAAAGCCCCGCGCACCCAGAAGACATAACGACGACGAGCTTTCAAATTGGAGCGAAGGCAGCATTTCTGTCGGTACGTCGCTCGGCGATTTGATTGCAAACGCAAAAAAGAATAAGTAAAAATTAATTTTAAAACTCCGCTGGTTTTAGCGGAGTTTTTTTATGCGCTTAAAGTTTAACCGCTTTTTTTGCTGTTTATATAATATAGTGAAATCAAAGTACAATTCGGAGGATAAAATGAAAAGAGAAGGCAATATAAAAATTTCAAGTGAAAATATGATGCCGATTATTAAAAAGTGGCTTTATTCGGATAAAGACATATTTTTAAGAGAAATCGTTGCAAACGGCATTGACGCAATTACAAAATTCAAAAAATTAGTAGATATGGGTGAGGCGCAGGGAGATGAAAAAGAATACTGCGTTAAGATTTCGGTAGATAAAAAAGCAAAGACTCTGACCGTTGAAGATAACGGCATAGGAATGACCGAAGAGGAAGTTGAAACTTATATTACGCAGATTGCTTTTTCCGGCGCGTCGGATTTCCTTTCCAAATACGAAAAAGCAAACGGCGACGGAATTATCGGACATTTCGGCCTCGGTTTTTATTCCGCATATATGGTTTCCGATTACGTCGAAATTTTTACGAAATCGCATAAAGAGAGTTCTGCGGTTCATTGGACGTCGGACGGAAACTCGACTTACAGTATAGAAGAGTGCGACAAAACCGAACGCGGTACAAAAATTGTGATGCACATAAGCGCAAGCGAAAAGGAATTTTTGGACGAGAGCAATATCAAAAATCTCGTAAAAAAATACTGCGCTTTTATGCCTTTTAACGTCTACGTTTCTTATAAAGGCGACGGAAAAGACCAGCCGTTAAATTCCACAACTCCGCTGTATGCAAAAAATCCCAAGGACTGCACGGACGAGGATTATAAAAATTTTTACCGCGATACCTTTATGGACTACAACGAGCCCATTTTCTGGGTGCATCTGAATATGGATTATCCTTTTAAATTGAAAGGAATTCTGTATTTCCCCAAGGTAACGAATAAGGTTGAACTGGAGCGCGGAAAAGTAAAACTTTACTGTAATCAGGTATTTATTGCCGACAATATTAAAGAGGTAATTCCTGAGTTTTTGATGCTGTTAAACGGCGTTATCGACTGTCCCGATATTCCGTTGAACGTGTCGCGCAGCTTTTTGCAGAACGACAGGCAAGTTCAGAAAATCAGTAACCATATAACGAAAAAGGTTGCGGACAAGCTGACCGCTCTGTTTAAGTCCGACAGAGAAAAATACGAGAGCTGTTGGGAAGATACCGCAAATTTCATTAAATTCGGCTGTATAAAGCAAAAAGATTTTTACGATAAAGTAAAAGAT
>JAIEAS010000231.1 GCA_029071285.1 Clostridia bacterium | reverse complement strand
ATTTAATATGAAAAAGTTTTTGGCGGCAATATTGGGTTCGTTATGTCTGTTTGCTTCGGGGTGCGGGCTCTTTTCATGTGATGACCGCGTAGATAAAGTTATTAAATCTTGTCCCGTTCACGGCGACAGTATGCGGTTGCCGGTTAATTTTAAGGCGGCGTATGCCGAAGGTGATTTTACCACGGGCGATACTTTGGAAGATATTAAATCCAGCGTAGAAAAAATCAGCGAAAAAGGTGCCGAATATTCGGCTGAAATTTACGGCGGAAGATTTTTGTTTATTGAAAAGTATACCGGCGGCGAAGTACATTATTTTGTAGTCGTACGACTGAAGGACGGCTTTTACAAATTTACGTGCCCCGAATCAAATTTGACTGAGGAAGACCATAGCGCAGAAAGTTTTTATACGCTTACGCCGTTTCACCTTTTTTATGTCAATCCCGAATACGCCGAGGAAAACTTTTATAATTGTTTTTACGGTACGAGGGCAGGAAAAGAATATAAGCTGACGGGTACTGAGGAAACGGTTGTGGAGTTCTACGAGAAAGCAGGGATATTTAATGTTGAGGAGGACGGAAAAAGCATTATCGTAAGCGTAAAAGAAAATGCGGAAATTTACAGTAAGTATTTTGCTCTTAGTCCGTTTGAAATTAGATTTATAACTAAAGATGACGGCGTTTACGCGGTATACTCCATTATTGAACAGCACCATTAAGTTCAGGCAAAATTAACCGATAAACTGCGGTTAGTCTGTATTGACAGAACGGGCAGTTTGGGATATAATGGAAATATGAAAAACAATCAGTCTACCGAAGATTATCTTGAATGTATCCTGCTTTTATCGCGCGAAAGCGAGTACGTGCACAGGGTTGAAATTGCGCGCAAAATCGGGGTTTCACAGCCCGCGGTTCAGAAGGCGGTAAAAATTCTGCAGGAAAAAGGTTGGGTGGAGTGCGACGGTATGCACATTTATCTCACCAAAAAAGGTGAAGAATACGCCGAGGGCGTGTTTGAAAGGCACTGCACCATAAAGAAGTTTTTGATTCTTCACGGCGTGAACGAAATGGACGCCGACGCCGACGCCTGCGAAATGGAGCACGCCGTTTCCGAAGCCACCTATCAGATGCTGAAAAACTACGTTTCAGACAATGAATAAAATAATAACCGCCCCGCGCCGTCAGGCGCGGGGCGGTTGTCATTCTGAGCGCACCATTCACTCGTCATTGCGAGGGAGCAACGCGACCGCGGCAATCCAGGAATAACGCTCTTTTTTTGCCACGCTTCTGGATTGCTTCGCTTTGCTCGCAATGACGTATGGGTGTTTCGCTTTGGGTGTTGAGCAAAGCTTGAAAATTTTTATAAAAACTTAATTATGGTTAATTTTTAGTTGACAACGAAAATATATATAGATATAATATAACCATAAAAGTTAAACAAGGTTAATTTTTCGGAGGTACGAAATGCCTATTGCAATTGCGCCGAGCGGCAGAGAACTTACGGTCAGAAAAGTCGGCGCGGACGAAAAAACCAAAAGACATTTACAGGAAATGGGAATTTACGAGGGCGGCAACTTAACCCTTCTTTCGTCGGTCGGCGGTAACGTAATCGTCGTCGTAAAAGAGGGCAGGCTGTGCCTCGACAGAACCCTTGCGGGAAAAATTTTAGTGTCTTAAACGGCGCTTTAATTTTTATCAAAAAACTTAACCATAGTTAATAAAAGGAGAATATATGCAAAAACTGTTGAGTGATTTTGCCGTCGGTGAAAGCGGCACAATCAAAGCTGTAACGGGAGAGGGCAAAATCCGCCGCAGACTCTTCGATATGGGCGTTACGCCCGGCGCGCGGCTGGCAATGAAGAAAAAGGCGCCGCTCGGCGCCCCGCTTGAACTTACCATCCG
>JAIEAS010000230.1 GCA_029071285.1 Clostridia bacterium | reverse complement strand
CGCTTATTAAGCGCGGGCGGCTTTATATTTTTAAATTTTATTGACCTCGGCTTTAAAATATAGTATAATTCAATTCGATAAACGGGTAAATACTATGATTAAAGATATTCAGGAAGAAATTTTAAGGCTGAAAGAGGAAAAGGGCGTGTGCATTCTGGCGCACAGCTATATGTCCGAAGAAATCTGCGAAATCGCCGATTTCGTCGGCGACAGCTACGCTCTGTCCGTAAAGGCAAAGACCGCGCCCGAGGATACCGTAATTATGTGCGGCGTGCGGTTTATGGCTGAAACGGTGAAAATGCTTTCGCCCGAAAAGAAGGTTTATTTAGCCAACCCCGCGGCGGGATGCCCTATGGCTGAGCAGTTTGACCGCGAGGTTATTGCGGAAGTCAGAAGAATGTATCCCGACCACGCCGTGGTAGCTTACGTGAACACGACCGCCCGCCTCAAAACGATAGCGGACGTCTGCGTTACCTCGTCGAGTGCGGTAAAAATCTGCCGCGCTATTCCCCAGAGAAATATTCTGTTTATTCCCGACATTAACCTCGGAACCTACGTAAAAAGTCAGGTGCCCGAAAAAAATATTATGCTTCTCTCGGGCGGCTGTCCCACCCACGCGAAGATTGAAAGAAGCGACGTTATCGCCGCGAAGAGGGCGCACCCGAACGCGCTGTTTCTGGTTCACCCCGAGTGCCGTCCCGAAGTGGTCGCGTATGCGGACTACGTCGGTTCGACTTCGGGCATAATGGACTATGCGGAAAAATCCGCCGCGCGGGAGTTTATTATCGGCACTGAAAACTCTATCGTCCAGCACCTGCAGTTCCGCTGTCACGATAAAAAGTTTTATCCCCTTTCAAAGGACCTAGTGTGCCACAATATGAAGATTACGACCCTTGCGGACGTACTTAACTGTCTTAACGGCGACGGCGGCGAGGAAATCGTTATGGATGAAGGGCTGCGTTCGCAAGCAGTAAAATGTATAGAAAGAATGATACATTATGGTGGTTAAATAATGTTTATTACTACGAAAGGGCGGAACGCCTTAAAAGTTATGATTGATCTGGCGCGGCACGAGGGCGAGGGTTTTATATCTCTCAGTGACGTTGCCGACAGACAGAACGAATCTTTAAAATACCTCGAAGCTTCGGCAAAGCAGCTTTCGGCGGCGGGGCTGGTAGTCAGCGCGCGCGGCAAGAGCGGCGGGTATAAGCTTGCAAAAAAAGCCGAGGAGTACACCGTTGCGGAAATTCTCATTTCGGGCGAGGGCTCGCTCGCGCCCGTGTCCTGTCTTGAAAACGGCGGTTGCGAAAACGCGGGAACCTGTATGACCCTGCCCCTATTCAAAGAGCTGGACGAAGTTATTATGAACTTTTTAACTTCCAAAACTTTAAAAGATCTTATACAATAAAATAAAAGCCTCAACGTGTTAAACACGTTGAGGCTTTTCTTAATTAATTTAATTGTACGTTTAAAAGTTCTCTTACAGAGCGCTTTTTCAGTATAAGCAGCGCATATAAGTAGAACGCTATAGCAAGCAGAAAAACTGCGGCAACGGCAACGGCAAATGCCGCAGCTACAACCCCGAACGATATCGAAACGGCAAGCCCCGTAAAGCTTTCTGCAACCGTAAGGATTATAAATAATCCGACGCCTGTCAGAATTGCCGCAAGAATTAACGCAAACAGGCACACCCATAAAAGAATTGTAAATAACAGCGTTTTGGTCTGCTTTTCGCTCATTCCGCAGGAGAGAAGTATTCCGCAGTCGCGGGAGAATACCGCAATAAGTTTTTCTGTCATCAGGAATACCATTAAAAGAATGCCGCAGCCCAGAGTTAAGCCCACAATCAAAAACAGGTTTGTTGCTATGTGCTGCATATCCTTTATAATCTGTATATCGCTTAAAACCCAACCGCCCACATAGCGGCAGTTGAAATCGGAATATTTTTCTTCGTAATAATCACCTTCTTCCTCGGTAATCCAACCGGATAAGGAATAGTAGTAATCGGTGTAAGTATATTGTTCGCCCTCTAATAAGGCAATTTCGTCTTTAAGGAATATTGAAGGCTGCAAATAAAAGCTATGCCCCTCCAGCTCAAAGTATTCTTTACACAAAATCCCGCATACGGTTATGTCTTGCAGGAATTTAAAGGATGAAAATGGCGCATCTTCGTAGGCGGCGAACGTAAGACTTATTTTTTTACCTAAAACGTCATCACCCGTTAAACCGTACCAGTTTAAAAATTGTTCGCATACAACTGCTTCATAGCTTGTTTGGGGCATTCTTCCGGTTATAAGGGGTACGCCGTTAAACCTGCGGTTAAGCTCAGTTAAATCGTTTTTACTTGCAAATTTTTCCCCCGCAAAAATATCTACGCCGTTAAAGTACCAGTCGTTGCAGTCAATACTTTTATACTCTCTTCCGTCAACCTCTAAATCAATATGTATTGCCAGAATACTACCTGTAAAGTAGTCAAATTCCTTGTAGATCAGGGAAGAAAGCGCATATTCGTCTACGGTAAAACTTTCGCATTTTTCATTAAGTTCGGGTATTTCTTCACGGGAAATGATATAGTTAGCGGAAACGTAGTCGTTTTTCATTTCTTTCTGCGTAACTGCAAGCGAAACCGAGAAGGTAGAAAAAAGGCAAATTAAAAAGGTTATGCACGCAAAGGCGATAGCCATTCTTGCGTAAAGCCATTTGTGGCTGAATACGTTTTTTGCGGAGAGGTGAAAAAGCTTTTTAAAATTATTCATGGCGCAGCTCCTTTGCAAGAGCGTTAGACTTCGTTTTGCGGTTTATTATAAACCACAGCGCAAACACAACGCCTATTGAAGCAATAAAGGTAACTATCGGTGCTATATAGCCGAATTTGGCGGTAAAGGGGAATTCGAAAATGCTTTCGCACAAATCCATAAAGTACAGGTTGAAAAGCAGTCCCAAAGCCGAAGCAACCGCAATCGCAAAAAACAAGAAAATAATAGTTATTCCGCAGTACGCGCCCGCAACGGTGCCGTCGGTTGCGCCGAGAACTTTAAGTCTGCAAATTTGCTGTTTTCTCTGTCTGAACAGCATTGAAACGAGGGAGTAGATTGTAATTATCAAAACTATAGCAAGCAGCACCGCAAAGGCGGTAAAAGCTATCTGCATTTCAGTTATATTGTCAAAGTAAGAATCGCCTTCACAGTAGCAGTCCAACTTTTTGCCCTTTGCAGTTGTGTAAGCCGACAACATTTCTTCCGCATTATCAAAGTAGACGATAACGCTGTCCATTTCGGCGTCATCGCTTAAACTTAACATATAGTCGGTGCTGAACCAGTTAGGATAGGATATACCTGAAATTTCAGGCACTTCGTACACGCCCGCAACCGTAAAACTTTTGCCGCTTATAGTTACCGTTTCGCCTGCGGAAACTTCAAGTTTTTCGGCAATGAAGCTACAAAGGCATATCTCAAAATCGTTTTGAAGAACGGTGCCTTCTGTCAGAAACCCTTCGAATGTTTTCATCTCTTTAACTGAAAGGTCGTTTACGTAAAGTACTTGACCCGAATAATGCCGAAAATGTTCTTTGCCGTCTTCACCGGTGAAGGTTTGCTCTCTGTCGAAACAGATACTGCCGTCGGCGTTGTGAATGCCCGTGTCGGTGTACTTGCGGTTGTAGCCGTAAATTAACCTGTTTCCGAAGTCCAGCTTGGCTTCACCCATTGTAAAGCCATCGTTTATCGTCAGGTTAAAACTTTTATATTCATTATTAAGATAATCACACAGGTTGCGCATTAAATCGCTGCGCACGTTTATAACGCCGAACAGCGCCGCCGCGAAGATGGTGAATATCAGGGCGGTGAGAATAACCGTCTTTTTAAGCTGTTTAAGCTCGCTTGCAATAAGCTTAAGTATTCTTTTCATCGCTTACAATCCGTCCGTCCGAAAGTGTTATAATTCTTTGCGCAACGTTGGCTTCTTCTTCGTCGTGTGTAACCATAATTACCGTTTTGCCGGCAGAGTGCAGGGTCTTGAAAATTTCCATTATATTTTCGCTGTTGGCGGTGTCCAGATTGCCGCAGGGTTCGTCCGCAAGAATATAAGAAGGGTCGTTGACAATCGCCCTTGCAATAGCCGTGCGCTGGCATTCTCCGCCCGAAAGATTTTTAGCCTTTGATTTAGCCTTGTCCGCAAGCCCGACAAGTTTTAAAACGTTTTCAACCCTTTCTGTGTTGGCTTTGCCGAAGCTGTTTGCGAGAATGAGTGGAAGTTCAACGTTTTCGTAAACGGTGTATTCGGGCTCCAAATAAAAGCTTTGGAAAACAAAGCCCAGCTTTTTGTTGCGGAATCCGGCAAGTTCTTTTTTTGTCAAAGAAGAAATATCTTTGCCGTCGAAAAGAATTTGCCCGTCCGAAACGCTGTCAAGCGTGCCTAAAAGGTTTAAAAGGGTAGACTTCCCGCTGCCCGATTTACCTACGACCGCAACAAATTCTCCTTCTGCGATTTCCGCAGAAACTCCGTTTAAGGCGTAAAACTCGCCTTCGCCCGTCTTGAATTTTTTTGTAACGTTTTTAATTTCTATCATTTTAAACACCCGTGTATGTTCTCAATTATATCATACACAGGCATTGCTTGCAAGAAATATTTTTAAATCCTGTTAATTCCTATTGACAGAATAGGAATTTATTAATATAATCAATTCATACTAAAAACATAGGAATTAGAAATGAAAACCATTTACGTTGACAACGCGGCGACGACCGCAATGAGCGACAGCGCAATCAAGGCTATGACGCCCTATCTTAAAGAGGTGTACGGCAACCCTTCTTCACTGCATACGGTGGGACAGGTTGCAAAGGAAGCGCTGGATAGCGCACGCGAAAAAATTGCAAAGTGCTTAAACTGCGAACCGCGCGAAATTTATTTTACTTCGGGCGGCAGCGAGGCGGATAACCAGGCAATACGCTCGGCGGCAATCAACGGCGCGCGCAAGGATAAAAAGCATATTATATCCACTGCGTTCGAGCATCACGCCGTATTGCACGTTTTAAAAAAGCTCGAAAAAGAGGGCTTTGAAGTAACTTATCTTGACGTTCATTCAAACGGACTTATCACCGCGGCGGAGGTGGAGGCGGCTATCCGTCCCGACACCGCGCTGGTAACGATTATGTACGCCAACAACGAGGTGGGCACCATTCAGCCGATACGCGAAATCGGCGAGGTCTGCAAAAAGCACGGCGTAACTTTCCACACGGACGCGGTGCAGGCGGCGGGGCATATTCCCGTTGACGTAAAGGCGGACAATATCGATATGCTTTCCCTTTCCGCGCATAAATTCCACGGTCCCAAGGGCGTGGGTGCGCTGTACTGCAAGAGAGGTCTGCCTCTCAACACCTTCGTCGAGGGCGGAGCGCAGGAGCGCGGAAAAAGAGCGGGCACCGAAAATATTGCGGGCATAGCCGCAATGGCGCAGGCTCTGGAAGACGCGTACAGGAATATGGCGGCTAACGCTAAAAAGGAAAAGGTTTTGCGCGACAAGCTTATTGACGGACTTCTGAAAATTCCGCACTCAAAGCTCAACGGCGACGCAACCTGCAGACTTCCGAACAATGTGAATATGTGCTTCGAGGGTATCGAGGGCGAGGGACTTTTGCTTCACCTTGACGCCCGCGGAATTTGCGCGTCCAGCGGTTCGGCGTGCACGTCGGGCTCGTTGGACCCGTCGCACGTTCTTCTGGCGCTCGGACTTCCTCACGAAGTCGCTCACGGCTCGCTGCGTTTAAGTCTTTCGGAATACAACACCGAAGAGGACGTTGAGGCAATTTTGAAAGCCGTACCCGAAGTAGTTGCGTATTTAAGAAATATGTCCCCCATGTGGGAAGACTTGGAAACCGGTAAAAAACAGCACTTAATATAAAAAATAATTTAAAGAGGATATAAAAATGGCTTTATACAGTGAAAAAGTTATGGACCACTTCACAAATCCCCGCAACGTGGGCAAAATCGAGGACGCCGACGGCGTGGGAGAAGTTGGCAACGCCAAGTGCGGCGACATAATGAAAATTTATCTAAAAATCGAAAACGATATAATAGTCGACGTAAAGTTCAACACTTTCGGCTGCGGCAGGGCGATAGCTTCGTCGTCGATGGCGACCGAACTCATTAACGGCAAGCCTTTAAGTCAGGCGCTCGAGCTCACCAACAAGGCGGTTGCCGAGGCGCTGGACGGTCTGCCCGCGCACAAAATGCACTGCTCGGTTCTCGCGGAAGAGGCAATCCGCGCCGCGATAAAGGACTATTACGACAAAAACGGCATAGCCTACGATAAAGCCGACTTCCCCGACCCGCACGACGAGGAAGACGAGCATATCCCCGAAGAGGACTGAAATGAAACAGCTGACCCCCCTTCAGAAAATCGAGAGGTCTATTATCACCAAATTCCGCAAGCCGATATGGTCGCGCTTTCTGGAGGCAGTGAAAAAGTATGACTTAATAGAAGAGGGCGACAAAATCGCAGTCTGCATTTCGGGCGGCAAGGACAGCTTCCTTTTGGCGAAGCTCGTTCAGGAGCTTATGCGCCACAGCGAAATTCCGTTCACCGCGGAATTTATCTGTATGAACCCCGGATACAACCGGGAAAACGCCGACCGCATTGCCGAGAACGCGCAGCTTTTAGGCATTCCGTTAAAGACTTTTTCCTCGGACATTTTCGACGTCGCGGACGAGATAGGCGGGGAGTCGCCCTGCTATCTGTGCGCGAGAATGCGGCGCGGCTTTCTGTACGCCCGCGCAAAAGAGCTGGGCTGCAACAAAATTGCGCTCGGCCACCACAAGAGCGACGTCATTGAAACTACTTTGATGAGTATGCTTTACGGCGGGCAGATTCAGGGAATGGTGCCGAAGCTCAAAAGCAAAAATTTCGAGGGCGTGCAGCTGATACGGCCTATGTACTGCATTTTAGAGGACGCCATAGTTCACTGGCAGCAGTATAACGGACTTAAATTTATCGCCTGCGCCTGCAAAAAGACGGCGGGACTTGCCGAGGGTATGCAAGGCTATTCCGCGCGGCAGGAAGTTAAAAAGCTTATCAAAAATTTCAGGGAAATAAATCCCGACGTCGACAGCAGTGTTTTCAAGAGCATACATAACGTGCAGCTCGATACCCTCGTCGGCTACAAAAAGGGAGACGAGTACTTCTTTTTGGATAAATTCAACTCGGAAGATTAACCAGCGCCCGCCCGCGTTTTATTTTCGCCGGGGGGGGTTTTTTTGGGTGATTTGATTGTCAAAACAAAAAAATAAATTTAA
>JAIEAS010000023.1 GCA_029071285.1 Clostridia bacterium | reverse complement strand
TCGGGCGCGTTCGCGCCCGACTTTTTTTTACGTTTGATTTGTGATTTGTTGTAATTACGGTAACGCAATAAAGATACGCGGTTAAGCGGAACGCTTACTTTCTGACGCCCAGAATATGTATTCCGCGAGCCTTAGCGAACGAGTAGGAATAGAGGGGTTTGTTGTACGCGTCGTAGGTGTGCGCGGCAACGAGTATCCGTCCGTTCGTATTGCTGACTACCACGGGCGAGTGGTAAAAATCGCCCGTCGCAAGACCGAGCTGAACTATATCGCCGACCTCTAATTTTTCAGGCGGGACTTCTTCGGCAAAGGGACCCAAACCCTCGTTGTTCACCAAAAAGTTATACAGATATTCAACCCCCGTCCACGAGGGAGTTCTGTCGTTCACCGAGCGGTAGAACCAGCCGAAGGTTGGCGTAAAGTTCATAACCCCCGCGCCCGCGTAAATGCACTGCGAGGCGAAGTTGGTGCAGTCGCCGCCGATACTTTGAAAGTCGTAATACTTCGGGTTGCGCCCGAACGCCCACCGTTTTGCGTACTCCGCGGCGGCTTGTCTGTTATAGTCTATAATTTCCATAAAATTATGATATTCATGTGTAAAGAAAAAAGTGAAGCAAACTAATTGCCGCCGTTTTATTGCAAAATAAATTGAATTATGGTATAGTGAAAAAGGCGGTGCAAGCCGCTTAAAATCACAAAAGAGGGAATTTTACGATGAAGATGATTTACGGTGTAAAAGACAGACCCAAGATAGGACAGTTAATTCTGTTCTCGCTTCAACAGCTTCTCGCTATACTTGCGGCAACCATTGCGGTTCCCATTATAGTCGGAAACGGAATGTCTATCTCGGCGGCGCTTTTCGGCGCGGGCGTAGGTACGATTGTTTACCTGCTGTTTACAAAGTTTAAAAGCCCGGTATTTTTGGGCAGCTCGTTTGCCTTTTTAGGCTCGATGGCGGCTGCGTTTGCGGGAGCGGCGACTCTTGCGCTCGGCTATCTCGGGCTTATCATAGGCGCGGTTCTGGCGGGACTCGTTTACGTTGTAATTGCTGTGGTAGTTAAATTTGCGGGCGTTAAGTGGATTGACAAAATTATGCCCGCGGTGGTAATAGGACCGGTTGTTGCTATTATAGGACTTTCGCTTGCGGGCAACGCGATAGGCGATTTAACCACGGGCAATGTAACCGAAATTTATTACGACTGGGGCTTCAAGCTTGACGACTTCGGCAACAGAATTTTTGAAAACGACTTGCCTGTTATGGAATTGCAGAAATTTTCAAGAATGGTTTGCTCGCCCTACGTTGCGCTGGTGTGCGGACTCGTAACCCTTGCGGTAACTATCGTTTGCTCGGTGTACGGCAAAAAGCTTATGAAGATGATACCCTTCATTATGGGTATAGTAGCGGGCTACGCGGTTGCGGCGTTCTTCACGGGCATAGGCTATGCGGCTAAGTGCGACGCGCTTAAAGTTGTAAACTTCGAACTCTTCAAACAAATGCAGTGGTATCCCGACTTCGCGTTTATCTCGGCAATCGGCGATATGGGCGACGCTTCGAAAATCGGCTCTTACATAGGAACGATTGCGGTTGCGTATATTCCCGTCGCGTTCGTCGTTTTCGCGGAACACATTGCAGACCATAAAAATATTTCTTCCATTATAGAAGCAGACCTTTTGAAAGACCCCGGACTTACCCGCACCCTTCTGGGCGACGGTATCGGTTCGATGGCGGGCGCGCTGTTCGGCGGCTGCCCCAACACAACCTACGGCGAGTCGGTCGGCTGCGTGGCGATTTCGGGCAACGCCTCGGTTATAACCATTCTGGTTACCGCGGGACTTGCGATAGTATTCTCATTCATAGCTCCGTTTATCACATTCCTTGCAACCATACCCTCGTGCGTAATGGGCGGCGTGTGCATTGCGCTGTACGGCTTTATCGCGGTATCAGGTCTTAAAATGATTCAGGGCACAGATTTGAACGACAACAGAAATCTGTTCGTAGTATCGGTAGTATTGATTACGGGCGTAGGCGGACTTACGCTCACGTTCGGCAAGGTTACTGTCACGGAAGTTGCGTGCGCGCTCATTCTCGGCATTCTCGTCAACCTGCTTGTAAATATTAAACGCAAGAAGAAGGACGAGGGCGAACAGATTACCATAGAAGAAGTTGCAAAAACAGAAGCGGCTGATACAACAAAAGAGGAGAATAAAAATGAAGAAGTATAAAAACGTATTTATTTTCGACCACCCTTTAATCAAACATAAAATTTCAATTCTGCGCGACAAAAACACGGGTATGAAGGAGTTCCGCGAGCTTATCGAGGAAATTACCACCATTATGACCTACGAGAGTATGCGCGACGTCGAGCTCGTTCCAGTGGAAGTGGAAACCCCGCTTGAAAAGACCACGCAGTACAGAGTGGCGGAGGACTCGGTTGCAATCGTGCCCATTCTGCGCGCGGGGCTCGGTATGGTGAACGGCGTTCACAAGGTATTCCCCACGGCTAAGGTCGGGCACATAGGAATGTACCGCGACGAGGAAACTCTGCAGCCTCAGGAATACTACTGCAAGCTCCCCGAGGGAATCGAAAACAAGACTGTGTTTTTAATCGACCCTATGCTTGCAACGGGCGGTTCTGCTTCGGACGCACTTGACGCGCTGAAGAAGAGGGGCTGCAAAAAGATTAAATTTATGGCGATCATCGCCGCGCCCAAGGGAATCGAAACGGTTGCGGAAAATCACCCCGACGTGCCCGTGTACGTTTCCACCCTTGACAGACAGCTCAACGAAAACGGTTATATTCTCCCCGGTCTCGGCGACGCGGGTGACAGACTTTTCGGCACTAAATAATTATGAAAAATTTTACGTCTGCGCAGAAAGAGCAACTGAATAAAATCACGGAGCGCACGGAAGAGCTTTACTCGCCGTACGCCTGCAAAAGCGCGCAGGCAATCCGCAAGGAAGGGTATTCAGACTATACCCGCCCGCCCTTTGCGGTGGACGCGGACAAGATTATCCACTGCCCCGTTTTCAACCGCGGCAGCGATAAAACGCAGGTGTTTTCGTTCTACAAAAACGACGATATAACCCGCCGCTCGTCGCACATACAGCTCGTTTCGAGAATCGCGAGGACGATAGGCAGGGCGCTGCGGCTCAACCTCGATTTAATCGAGGCGATTGCAATCGGGCACGACGTCGGGCACACGCCCTTCGGGCATAAAGGCGAATGGTACCTCAGCGAGCTTTATAACAAGCACACTGGCAGATACTTCAACCACAACGTGCACGGCGTGAGAGTGCTGCACACCATTTTCAACAGCAAGCTTACGGTGCAGACCCTCGACGGAATTTTGTGCCACTGCGGCGAAAAGGTGAACGGTGAATACCGCCCCGCCGAACCCAAGAGCTTTGACGAGTTTGAAAAACTGGTTGAAAGGTGCTATACCGACCGGGAAGAAATCGGCAAGCTTCATCCGTCCACTATGGAGGGTTGCGTGGTGAGGCTGAGCGATATGGTCGCATATCTCGGCAAGGACAGACAGGACGCGCTGTACAGACTTAAAATTCCTCTCGAGCTGCACGACTTCGGAATAGGAAGCAGCAACAGGGACATTATCAAAAACGTAGTCGAGGACCTCGTTGCGAACAGTATGGATAAACCCTATCTCTCGCTGAGTCCCGACGTGTACGACGCGCTGAAGCTGACCAAGGACGAAAATTACGAAAAAATTTATCAGAGCAAACAGGCGACCGCGCAGTACGAGGACGGCGTAAAGCCTATGTTCAGTAGACTTTACGAAAGGTTTCTGGACGAGCTGGACAGAGGGGATAAAACCTCGCTCATCTACCTGAATTACCTCAACGACGGAATTATAAGCAAAAACTACAAAGAGCTGTACGGGGATAAGAAAACCGATCTGATTTTAAACGACGTAGTCTGCGACTTTATTGCAAGTATGACCGACGACTATTTCCTCGAAGCGTACAGATACCTGTATCCGGACGACAGCCTTAACAAAAAGGTGAAGTTTGTCGGCTATTTTGATAAACCGTGTGATTAAATTTGTTAAAAAATAACTTGCGCCGCCGCGTTTTTAACGCGGCGGCGCATAATTTTATTTCACAGCTTAAAAATTGACAGAATATATTTTTTGAAGTATAATCAATCGGTAATAAAATTTATCCGGAATTATAGGAGAGATTAATGGCAGAAAAGAAAACGACCACCGCAAATACGAAACAGTCGAAGACTGCTGCACAGCCCAAGACTGCGAAGCCCGCGGCAAAACCTGCAACCACGGCAAAAACAACGGCTTCTGTAAAGCCCGTTGCTAAATCTGCAACTGCCGCAAAACCCGCGGCAACGACAAAACAGCCGGTTACCAAGACAACCGATACGAAACAGTCGAAGCCTGCGGCAAAGCCCGTTGCCAAAACAGCAACTACCGCAAAACCCGCAGCGAAACCCGCAACCGCGGCAAAGACGACCGCAACGGCAAAACCTGCAACGACGGCAAAGCCCGCAGCTAAGCCCACAGTTACGGAAAAGCCTGCGGCTTCGAAACAGTCGAAGACTGCGGAACAGCCTAAGGCTGCTGCGGCAACGGCAAATAAGCCCGCAAAGACCAAGACTGCAAAGACTTCTAAACAGTCCAAAACTTCTAAATCGGGCGGAGCTGTCGCACTCACCAAAAAGCAGATACATTTAATTTTAATAAGCGCGGCTGCGCTGATTTTAGTCCTTGCCATAGTTATCGGCTCGGCGCTCGGCGCAAAAGCCTGCAAAAACGCGGCGCGCAAAGGCTATCTCAGCAACGTTGTAATTCAGACTCCCACGAGCGGACAGTACAACTTAAGCACAAGCGTGAAGCCCACCGCCAAGTATGAAAATATTACAGTCGGCGAAGAGAACTATTACAACGAAGCGGATATAAATACCTTTACTTATGACAGAAAGTACCTGACTAATACCGCCGTCGGCTATTACGGCGAAGTTATCGGCACGGTAAAAAGAAATATCCCCAAAAACACCCGCGACGAGGGTTTGGGTGTTTATCCCAAATACGGCTACACCCTCAACACCGTTATCGGCTCGGATAAAGGTAAAGTAGCCGCAAGAGACGCGCTGGGCACCGAGTCCGCTTATCTGGCTGCCTGGGGAACGGCGGGCGCCAACCGCGGCGGTGAAGAAACCGCGGACAAATACACGTGGATTGACAAAGACGGCTTACTTTACAGGGGCACGAGAGGGGAGCCCGTGCAGTCGCTCGACAAGAGCGGCAAGCAAAGAAAACTTTACAAGCACACCGCTTCCGTCGGACTCTATATGGGCAACGTCTCGGACGAAGAGCCCGGAATTATCAAGAGAGTTACCATGCGCCCCCGCGGCTATTCGAGCTACGGCGTAACGGGCGTTTACGCTCCCGCGGGCGAAGTTCTCAAAATCCAATTAAGCGAAGCGGATATGAACGCGACGGGCGGATTGACTATACATATCGGTCAGGCGCTCTATAACGGTCAGGCAAACAACATCTGGACGGGCAAGAACCAGATGCAGCGCATACCGCACCTTCTGACAACTTTGGAAGTAAACAAAAATACCGCCGTTTTGGAGGACGGAGTATGGACGGCGTACGTCGGCTCGTTCCTCGGCGGACCTTTATATATCCGTCACGAGTCCTCGACCTTCACGGCAACCATCTCGGGCGGCGTTGCGTACCAGCACTTTATTTTAGGGTATACCTCGCAGGAAGAATTCGCTGAAAACGCAAAATCAACCGCGCCCTATTTCGATCTGGAAGTATGGCACAGCGGCGTGCTTCACTCGGGTCCCATAAACTACGCAAAGAACTATTCTTACGACCAGCTCTACAACGCGGCGGTGCTTTGGGATAAGGTTGCAAGCACGACGGCATACGGCAGCGGCGGGGGCATAGTTTTCCTTTACGATCCCTTCGTTGCGGCGGGCGCGGCGGTTGCCTTCCCCGGCAGAAACTCGGTCAACTGTCCTTTGGGCTGGATGAAAGATTCGCTGAACTATAACGGAATAGTAACTTCCGGCAGCTGGGGCAACTTCCACGAGTATCACCACAACTTCCAGAACTTCGGCGTTGGCTACACGGGCGAAGTTACCAACAACGCGTTAACGCTTGTATCTTACAGTCTGTTTACAAAAATTTCGGCAAAGCGCGGAATAACGAGCTTCGGCGCGCAGGGACTTTCGGGCTGGAACACCTATACCAGCGCTACGTGGGCTTTGAACAGAGTGAATACCGAGCAGATAAGCTCTACAAACGGACTTGCCGTTTACGCAACCCTTCTGCACAACCTCGGACCTGACGCCTTCCTCAAATCGCGCAGCGCGAGCGGTGCGGCTTACTTCAACAAGTGGGCAAACAACACCCATCAGGACTTCACTTACTACGCTTCGAAGATAGGTGCGTACACCGGCGACGTAGTAGTTCCCGCCGAAACGGATTATCCCACTTTCGTACCCGTATCTTCGGTTTATCAGACGGGCAGAAGCTACACCTACGACAGCGAAAAGAGATATATCCAGACTATGCAGCCCTACGTTATACCTTACGGCGAACCGTTCACGGTTGACCTTAATCCCTATACGGTAAACGCTGCGGGTCAGTATGAGAGCGGAAGCGTAGTTATAGGCAAGGGCTTTAAATACACGATAAAAGAGGTTAAAACACCCGGCGTGAACGGCACGTTTGAAAAAACCGCCGAGGGCGTTTACACCTTTACACCCAATACCGAGCTGCTTTCGGGCAAAATTTACGTAACCCTCGGAATTACGCCCGAGGCAGGCACAACCGTAAATAAAAACAAGCCTATTCCCGACGTTGATCTGGTTCTCGAATTCCAGCAGTCGCACGACTCCAAAAAGATGACACTCGAGAGAACGACTTACACCTACGCCGCAGACAGTATGTATACCGACGCGCGCGAGGCTTACGAAAAAGGTTTTGCGGGATATGCTTCCGTGACTGCAAAGGTTGACCACAAAAACCCCACCCAGAACTGCAACACCGATATCTGGTTCTATCCCGACACTAAGGCAAACCGTGATAAATATCCCAACGCGCCCGAGTCGTTCTTCGTGCACGACAACACGATTGAAGTTATCGACGGCAAGCTGTATGCAGAGGAATCGGGCAAGTATCGCATTTATCTTCGCGGAAGGTACAACTGCGCGCTTTACTACTCGACGGACGGCGGCGTAACTTACAAGCTCGGTGCGTATATTGCTGACAAAGGCGACAGCGCGAATTTCCGCCCCAATGACGAAAATACTTACTTCGATTTAGAGCTCGAAGAAGACAGCTGGATATACATAAAGGAAGTGCTGATAGTGCAGTCTTCCTGTCCCGGCGGTCCGGCTAAGGCAAGTTATATAGGAGTAGGTTCGGCGCAGTGGACGGTGCCTATGTATACCACGACCACGGACGAGGACGGCACTACCCATTACTTTGACGGAAACGGCAAGGAAGTAACGGCGGACGAGGCAAACAACACCGACCCCGTTCCCCCGACAAACGCCAACTACGCCAACGCTTACAGATCCAATTTCGAGTTTGTAAACAACAGCGATTTCAAAGCCGACTATTTCTACAACAGACCGTACACCTATAACTACGCCGATAACGTAATGCAGAGCAAGGGTCAGACTTTGGTTGACACCAACTATCTTAACGGCATAGGCAGTTATGACAAAAACAAATTTAAAAAGGAATATCTTACCGACGGCAACAGAAACACCTTTATCCACACCAATTTGGTTAAGTTCACAGACAAACCTTTGACGATGACCATTGATTTGGGCGAGGAAAAGACGGTCAACAGAATGACTATCTACACCCAGAACAGACCCAACGGCGACTGGTATTTCCCCACCGATTTCACTTTGGAAGTAAGCCGCGACGGCGAGAACTTCACTAAGGTAGACGATTTTGCGAACTTAACCAGAAGCGGTGTTGCGGTAACCGTAAACTTTAAAGAAACTACTTTCCGTTATTACAGATTAACCGTTACCGGCTCGTCCGGCTCGTACGCTAACGCAGACGACAGGAAAGACCGCGTTAACGAGCGAGCGACCTATTTAATAATCGGCGAAATCGAGATGTGGGACATATTCGAAGTGAACAACGGCAATCAGATTTCGCCCGACAACGATATGTTTGATTTTACGGGCAACTGGAAAAGCGTACAGGCGAAGTCAACCTTCGGGCACGCGTACCTCGGCAATGACGGAGACGTAATCAACTTCACGTTCACAGGCACCCGCCTCGCAATTTTAAATACCGCGGCTTACGGCAGAAACTACAAAGTTCTGATTGACGACAAAGAAGTCAAGTCGATTGACCTTATAGAAGTTAAGGGCGGCTACGGAGCTTACTACTTAACCGACGCGCTTCCGGACGGACTTCATACGGTTAAGATAATCTGCACGGGCGAGGCTTGCTTCGATTCGTTTGCAATTTATAAGTAAGGAGCGGATATGGATAAAAATTTCAGTATTTTCCCTCTGGGCGAAAAGAACGACGCGTACGCTAAGTACTTTACAGGTCAAAGCTATCTTAAAATGCTTTCAACCGAGCAGGTAGGCATAGCCAACGTAACCTTTGAAGCGGGCTGCCGCAACAACTGGCATATTCACCGCGCGGAAGAGGGCGGCGGTCAGATTTTGCTTGTAACCGCGGGCAAGGGCTGGTACTGCGAATGGGGCAAACCGCCCCGCGCGCTTAAAGCGGGCGATGTTGTGAACATTCCCGCAAACGTCAAGCACTGGCACGGCGCGGCAAAGGACAGCGCGTTTTCGCACCTTGCGGTTGAAGTGTCCGCCAAAGGCGGTTCTACCGAGTGGCTCGAACCCGTTTCCGACGAGGAATATCTTAAACTTTAAAATTTTAATGAAGTAACGTTTTAATAAAGCCCGCCGCGGAAACCGCGGCGGGCTGTTTTATTGCCCCGATTGTCATCCCACCCGTCATTGCGAGGAGCGAAAGCTCCGCGGCAATCCAGACGATACGCTCTTTTCAAGTACTCCGCTTCTGGATTGCTTCGCTTCGCTTTGCGCCAAAGCAAATAAATTTTTAAGCCTAAGGTGCGCAAACCGTCGCTTCGCTCGGGCGCAATGACGGGCGGGGTGGAATGACAAATGAAACAGGTTTTCGTTTGATTTGAGGGGAGTAAATCGAGAAAAAAGGCAATTAAGATACGGAATTGTCGAAGACAACCACAATATGTTGTGGTTACAGCATTTACCAACCACAAGTTTTAATTTTTTAAAAAAAAGGCTTGAAAATGTCGAAAACTCGTGTTATAATTTTAGCACTTAATTTTCATAGTATAGGAAT
>JAIEAS010000229.1 GCA_029071285.1 Clostridia bacterium | reverse complement strand
CATCAAGCCCGCGCCGCCCTCTTAATTACCACATTTGTACGAACACTCCGCACAAAATTTAAGCTGAAAAATTTTTACTGCACTTTAGTCGAGCGGATCGTAGAATCCGTCCACGTCGAACTCCTCGTCGCGTTCGCGGCGAATAGGTTTATTTTTTGTAGTATCAACCGTCGTAGTCGTAGTGATTACTGCATCGGAAGGATACTTAACTTCAGGGGTAGCGACTGCTTCGGTCTGCTGGGGAAGCTCCGCTACGGGCTGTGCAGGTGCGTTGATATTCTTCAACGCCGCCGCCACGATTGCGCCCAACGCCTCTACCGAGTTAGGCTGATTGTTGTAATTCTGATTATTGTAGCCTTGATTGCTGTAATCGGGAATACGGTTATAGTTATAGCCGTTGATATGCTCGCGCATAGCTGCGAGGTCAACGCTGTGGCGGGAATCACGGTCTACGTGCTGTTCGGCACGCATTGCGGCAAGTTCGATACGTTGTTCCGCGTCGTACCTTGCCCTCTGCTCTGCCTGCATAGCGTTGAGCTGTGCTTCCATTCTTGCAAGCGCAATATCGTTACCGCCGCCGTAGTTAGGCATTTGAGGGTACTGCGGCATCATAGGCATTTGCATCGGCATCTGCTGATACTGCGGATACATAGGCTGTGCGACAGGCATTGTCTGGTTATGCGAATTCTGCATTGCACGCAGCTGTGCCTGAGTTTCCTTGTTATCGGCACGAAGCTCCGCCATCTGCTGACGCATTTCGCGCAGCAAGTCGTTATCAACCGTCTGCACCTGCTGTACGGGCTGAGGCGGTATCTGTTGCTGCTGAGGCTGCTGCTGTACAGCCATAGTAGCCATTCCTGCGCCTGCCTGCGCCTGCACTTGGGCACGGATTTTTTCAAGCTCGGCTTCCTGCTTTGCTTTTGCAAGCTCGCGTTCAGCTTCAAGCTTCTCCTGCTGTAAGCGACGCTCGTCTTCGCGGCGCTGGCGTTCAGCTTCACGCTCCTCTTCACGGCGTGCTTTCTCTTCTTCCTTGCGTGCTTTGATTTCCTCGCGCTCTTCCTTGGTCTTTCTGCGCTTGCAAGCTATTACGATAATTACTATCAATAATATTATCAAAGCCAACGCAATTAACAGCCAAGCCCAGATGGGAAGTCCCAACCAAGTTTTTGATAATGCGTCTTTAACGTTTCCGAAGAACGCCGCCGCTCCGCTCTGAGGTACGGTGTAGTCTATGCTCTTGGATACGGAACCGAAGTCGGTTTCGCTTCTCTTGAACTGTACGTTCCTTTCTGCGTCGTCGCCGGCAAATACGGCTTCAACCTTGAACGAACGACCGCCTTTAAGTTCGGGTTCTTCAACGAAGTTGCCGTCGCTGTCGTAATAGCGGTAACCAACTTCCAGCGTGCCGCCCGCGATAAGGTCGCGTATGTTCTGAGGCAATTTAAGGGTTGCGCCCGTCTTGCTCTTGCTCCACATATTTGTGGTGTCTACGATAAGCGGGGTAATGTTCCAGTTATAGGTTGCGGTAACGTCGTCGCCCGTAACTTTATATCCGTCTACGGCAAGGCTGTATTTTGCAACTGCCTTAGTAGGTGCTATGGTTGAAGGATAAATCCACTTATAGTTAGTGTCGGTGAGTTCAAGCGTGGTAACGTAATTGCCTGCGCCGACGTTGCGGTCGGAAAGCTTACCGTCTACTTTGATTATATTAAGTCCCGAAGGTCCGTAAGTAGTCCAGCTGTCGCCCGAGAGATTATCCGCAAAGTTCTGCTCGTTGCCGTTGAAGATTATCTGTCCGAGCGTAGGAAGTGCTATTCCCTTTGCCTCTACCGTTACGGTAAACCAGTCGTCGCCGAGAATATAGCCTGCTTCGGCTGTAGGTCCGAGAACTATTTCTATGCAGTACTCGCCCGCGTTTTTGGGAAGCTCGCCTGCTGCAAGCTCGTTACCCGCTACGGGTGTTTTGCCCTTGTAGTAGGTTACGGTGTAATCCGAAAGAGTAATTCCGTCGTCGCCGACAACCTTTATAACCGAGGGGTCGAAGTGCGTACTGCCGTCGTATTCAACGGTTATGGGCGTTGAGCCGTCCTTGCCGTCCACGGTAGCAGTTGCAAGTACGTTCTTGCTACCGGTCTTAAACTGGTCGCTGGGCGTGCTGCCGTTGTCGTCCACGGCATAGTTAGCCGCATAGGCGGGTTTAATATACGCTTCTACCTTATACTTCTTTTCGTCCGTCGGGTCTGCCGCCGCCTTGATATCGGCAAGCGTAACTTCAAGTCCCGTCTTCATATCGTAATACTTATAATCAACGTAGTCTTCAAACTTAGGGTCGCTGAATTTAAGCTTTTTGAGTATTATAGTACCCGAGCCGTTAGCATTACTGTAAGGCTCTTTACTATTTGTAAATGCGCTGAACAGGTTTTTCTTTGCTATCTCCCAGCTGAGAGTTAACTTGCTCGTATCGGGCGCATTGAAGTTGGTAGTGTTGTACACCAAATCCGAAGCTGAAATATTTGCGGTATAATTGCCTACAACGCGTTCGCCGTCGCCATCGTAATCGCCGTCAAGGGTCAAGCCGTTGGGCAAAGTCGTTGCTTTTACGCGTACGGTTACGTAGTTGCCGTCATTATACTGAGGGGGCTTTGAAGAGTCGTATTCAGTCCAGCTCTTGCCGTTGTCCGTCGTGTACTCCCACTTTACGTTTGTTAAATCGAACGTGCCTTTCTCGATTTCCCAGTTTAGCTCTATTTCGACAGTGGACTGCATAATGCCGCCTACTTCGAACTGGAAATCGGGGTCTATGGTCTTGAGCGCAACGATAGTCTTATAAGTGTTTACGCTATCGCCGCTGCGGAGCTGATAACCGTTTGCGTATTTAGAAGTGTCTACCGCTACCGCACTTGCGTCCGACGTAGGTATCTGAATTGACAGCTCGTATTTAACGCCGTCTACCGTATTGTTCGGTTTCAGCTCGAAAGGAAGTTTATCTCCGTCCTTTATGGTAGAACCTGCCGCGCCGTCCTTGGTATAAGTCCAGTCGTAAGTGCTCGGGTCTATCTTGCCCGAAGTTACCTCGAAATCGAGAGTATAATTTTTAGTGATTTTATAGTTAGCGTTATCTCCCGTATTGCCGTTGAGCTCAACCGTAATGGTATACTTACCTACGGCAATATTAGTGGGCATTGTTATAGTTGTGGTGTTGGTGCCGTCAAAAGTTCCGGTAAGGGTATTAGCTTTGCTCGTACCGCCCGCTACGTCGTAGTAGATCAACAGGTTAATATTTTCGCCTGAAGCTCTGTCGTCCGTGATAGTAATAGTTACGGTATCGCCGAACTTCCATTCTGCACCGCCCGTGCCGTTGGTTTCACTGCTTACAGGCGGAGTTGATAAAAGTTCTTTCTGCGTTATTTCAAACTCAACGTCCTGTGCGGTGATTGTATCGTCTGCCCAAGCGTAGTTTGTGTCATCACGCAAATTTAAAGAAACAGTATACTTCCCAACCTTAGTTGCTTCAAACGTGTCCTGTTTATCGTTATCCGTTTCACCGGTTGAGCTTGAGCAAGTTACCGTACAGCCTGACGGATGCGTTACGCCGTCCATACTTATCTCGGTACCCGCATTAAAATCCGCGAGCACAAACTGCAACGCGCTGCCCGAATATTCCTGAGGCGCAGTTATAGTGGGTATGGTGAGCTTTTTAGCCTCTATTTTTAACGACGGCGTTTGGTCGTCGGTTGTGCCGTTTGTACCCTTATCCCATAAATAGTTATCTTTATCTTTCAACTGAAATTTTACGCTGTACGAGCCTACGGGCGTTCCAGCCGCGGCTTCGAAACGCGTACTGCCAACGTTCCACGATATATACGTAGAAGGATCCGGCACCGTCACTGCTTTCATTGTGTTTGCGTCGAAGTCCGTAACGGCAAAGTTGACTTTGTTAACGGGATCGTAAGTCTGCGGTGTGTCTATAGTCGGGATAGTAAGTTTCTTTTGCTTAATTGTAAACTCAAGCGTTTTTTCGCCGGTACTGCCGTCACCCCACGTAATATCGTTACTTATAGCGCTGCTTGTAAGGTTAAACGCTATTACATAAGTACCTGCTTCCTTTGCCTTAAAAGTTCCGCTTGCAGAAGTAGGCGTTCCGTCCGTATCAAGATTCGGTATGTCATACGTAGACGAGGCTATCGGCGTACTGCCGTCCGTCGCAAGTGCGCTTTTTACAGTCGGCTCTATATTTTTATAAGCCGTATCATAATTTATGGTGCTGAATTCACCTACAATTTCAGGTTCGTCATAAGTAAAGTTAAAGGTTTGCGTATTTGCGTTATAGGTCTTTGTAGTATCGGTTGCGGAAGGATCCGTACCGATTTTTTCAACCGTAACGTCTGTAGCAGAAGGAGCGGTAAAACTCAGCGAACCTGCGTAGTGTACACTGCCGGCAGATGCGTCACAAACCCAATAAGCATAAAAAGAATGTAACCTCATCGTTTTCTGTGCACTTGTGTCGTTATAAAAATAAACCGTATTGCTCGATAAATGGGCACCGCCCGAAGATACATTGGTACTTCCGCTAACATCGGATGGTATTCCTCCGCCAATAATAGCTACACCATTCAGTACAAAATTATCCGGAGTACCGTTATATTCCGTCCATTCGTTCTTCAAAAAAACTCCACGGCCGTTTCTGCCCGTCTGCGACAGTTGATAATTCAATTCAACTTTATAAACGGAATATGCGGGAACGTCTACACTGAGAATTACCGGAACCATGGTGACAGAAACAAGGGAAGGTGAATAAGATACCGATGTTGAGACTGAATTAGTCCCTATTGTAGTCGTACCCTTGCTCGCACTTTGTGCACTTGCTGACAAATCGGAATCATATGAAAACACTCTATTGTAGTAAGTAGGAGAAGTAGCTATACTACCAAAATATTTTATCGTACCAAACGTTATTGTAGGCACATTTGCAGCTGCGCTTGCAGTTTTTTGATTTTTAGGCAAAACAAAACCAACGCCGATAGCTACCGCCACAGCGCACAGTAATGCCAAAATCACCGTCAATAGATTTCTGCTTTTAATTTTCATATATTTCTCCTTATCCTCCTTAACCCGCCCTTGCCGTCGGCAAGGGCAGATTTAAGAGAGGTTCTCTGAATTACCCTTTGGGTAAAATCAGATGACGTGGTCTAAAAAATTTATTTCCCCTTTTGTCATCCCGAGCGTAGTCGAGGGATCTTTATATAATTTTGACATTAATATATAAAGATTTCTCCACGCGCTTCGCTTGGTCGAAATGACAGAAGACAACAAAAAAAGTGTGGCTCCGAAGAGACACACTCTGCTGTAATATCTCTTCAGGTTACCACACCCGACAAATCTAATATACGTACCGGAAGACAGCATACCTATGAAATAGCGATATCAGCCTAATAATATTCGGTGACATTAAGTTGTCAAAGAGATACAAAGCCAAAAGGCATATCTCACCAAATATTATTGGTAACTAAAGCAAAGCTATGTAATGCAAAAGATTTTCCTGAAAAATAAAAAAACTCCCAGCAAAAACGTACCATTAGATATTAAGTTGTCGAATGTGGTATAACTATTATATTACGCAAGTTTAAAAAATGCAATAGTTTTCGACAAAAAAATAAAAATTGTGGTTGCCAAATTTTGCAACCACTATATATTGTGTTTTTGTATCAAATTTGAGGGAATTTTTACAGTTTTTTGCAGGCTTCAATAGCCTGAGCGTAGGCTTTTTCGGTTTTTTCGCGGGCGGCGGCGAGATTTTGCTCGGCTTTTTCAAGCTCGCCCGCGGGGGCGGCGGCGCTTACCATATTATTATATAGCTCTTCCGCCTGCGCGCACTCTTTTTTGAACGCAAAGTACTTTATCGCGCGCGCGCTCGCCAAAGAACTGGCTTTGTTTGCCGCCTGCTCGGCGTTGAACTCGTCCGCCTTTTCGCGGGCAAGGTTTTTCTTAAGTTCGGCTTTTTCAAGCTTTTCTGCGGATGCGCCCTTCGCTTTCAGCTTTTCATAATTCTTTTCGGCGCGGGCGGCGGTTTTGTTGAGATCGGGGAAAATTTTGAGGAATATAAAGAAAAATACCACCATTGACACGAAGCCTGTCAACAGAGTTTTTATCAGGCCGTTAAGCACCTCGGGACTGCCCCAGTGCAGAAGGAACGCGTTGCACACGCCCCAAAGCGCGTCGGTTGCCACCGATACGACCACCCAGCCGATGAAGTACCACGCCGCTTGCACCCACGGGTTGCCGTGCGACTTGTAGGTTACGTTGCGCTGCAGGGGGAAGTTGATGCACTGTGCGGTGAACACGGCAAGCTCGAAGGCGATAAAATAACCCCAGCCGTTTTCGTCGCCGAAAATCGTGAAGTTCTTCCCGCCCGCGGCGGCTATCGGGATTTGCGGGAAGCCCGCGGGACCGTTATTTAAGCTTTCGAACGCGTAGGGCAGGAAAGTCATTATTATAAACTGGTAGACCGTGACGCTGAAGCTGAAAACGCAGAAGAAACCGATTTTGTAAATCCAGTCGGCGAGCTTTGGCTTTTTTTCGGCGAAGCCGTACCACACGCCAAGCCACTTGCGCCAAAGCGATTGAAAAAACCGTATAAAGCCGTTGTTTGACAGCGGCTTTATACAGCTTTGGATATCCTCTTCGGTGTAGATTTTTTCTTCAGTGGTTTCCATAATAATCAATAATAAGTTGCGACGAACTCTTCGGGGGGCTCGGCTTTTTCAAGCTTTTCCGCGGTGAACACGGGTCCCTCGGCGCGGTAGATATCGGTGTACTCGTACGAAATTTTCGCGGTTACAATCAGCCAGTCGCGGGTTTTTACGTCCTTTAAAAGTCCGCGCGTGTTCACGGCAAAGCCGTCGTACGCGGTGTCCGCCTCGCAGCAGGTCATAATGTGTCTGCCGAGAACGATAAAGCCCTGCGGCACCTTTTTAGAAACCGCCGCCATTCCTTTGAAGCGAACGGTTTTGCCGATATAACTCTCGCCGTTTTCCGCTAAGTCACGGTAGAACCACGCGAAGTCCTTATCGGAGATTTCTATTATCGGCGCGTTCACGTCGAAGGGAAGGGGGTCCACAATGTCGTCGGGCTCAACCCTGCCGTCGGCGTAGTCGTAAACTATGTCGGGGCGGCGCGAAATTCCTCTTACTACTTTATGAAATTCCATTTTGTCGCACCCGTCGTTGAAGCGGTTGAATACGACCATCTGGGTCATATTGATTTTGTCGAAGACGAGCTGGCGCATATTTGCGTTGTAGTTT
>JAIEAS010000228.1 GCA_029071285.1 Clostridia bacterium | reverse complement strand
GCCTATAAGTCTGTATTTTTCAACGCTGTCCGTAAAGGTAACGCCCGCCTTCGCGTCCTTTGCAACCGTCTTTAAAAGTCCGCCAAGCTCTTCAACCATAACCTTTTCGGCTTCGGTCTTAGTGTCAAGATAGGCGTAGTTTCCGTTGCCGCAGGTTGCAAGCGTTTCTAAAGTGGTGTCGCGCATGTTGCCGAGCCCCACGCCGAGAACGGAGAGGTATACGCCGGTATCGGCTTTGTCTTGTATAAACTCTTTAAGTTCGGTCTGTGAAGTCATTCCCACGTTAAAGTCGCCGTCGGAGATAAGTATAACCCTGTTGTTTCCGCCCTGCCTGAAATTCTTTTGTGCAAGGTTATACGCCCTCTGCAAACCGTCGCCGCCGTTGGTTGCGCCCCGTGCAACAAGTCCGTCGATTTTAGCTTTAATATTTTCTTTATTTAACGGGCTGCATTCGCCGCTGTCTAAAACGGTGTTGACTCCGCTTGCGTAGGTTACGATAGAAACCATATCGTTTTCGCCAAGGCTGTCAACAAGTTTTTTAAGTCCGTATTTAGCAAGGTCGATTCTGTCCTTGCCCTGCATAGAACCGGAAACGTCAATAAGGAAAACGTAGTTGTTTACGGCTGTATCCACCTTGTATTCGGCGGTCCTGATTCCCGCAAGCAAAAGCTTGTTTTCGCTGTTCCACGGGCAGTCGGAAAGATAGCCCGAAACTTTAACCGCTTTATCAGTCGGCGCGGCAAAGTCGTAGTCGAAGTAGTTAATCATCTCTTCGATTCGTATACTGTCGGGAAAAATCGTGTAACCTGCGTTTATCTGCTTTCTCACAAGCGAATAGGTTGCAGTATTTTTGTCCAGCGAAAAGTAAGAAGAGGGGGCTTTTGAAACTTCCTGAAAGTCGGTTTCTATAATCGGGTTGTAGTCGTAGTTGGGACTGCTTGCGTCCGCGCCTGTATCGGGCAGTCCTGCGGGCGGAACGGTATTGCCGTTCCAGTAATCGCCTTTTGCACCCATGCTGCACGCGGTGAATGTGAGGCAAGCCGTACAGAGAGCTGCGGCTGCGATAGCAATAAACTTTTTCATAAATCGTACCTCGCGTTTATTTGTAACTTAAACGGTTTGCGTTCCGCGTTTGTCCCGCCGGATTTAAAAATTTTTTTATAAAATCATTTGCAGACATTTTATATAGCTGTCGCGGTCGGAAGATAAAACGTTGAAGTAGTATTTTACGCCGTTCTTTTGTGCGAAAAGGGTGGTTGCCAGCTCGCCCGTTGCTTCGTCCGTGGTGCGCGTCAGAGTGTAATTAATTCCGCGGTAATAGCCGCTTGTTCCCTGCGCGTATTCGAGTAAAGGCTCGTAAACGTAGTCGGTAAATTCCACGTAAACTTCCGCGTCGTATCTCGCGTTGGAAATTACCGAAATTTCCGCGCGGGCGTGGGCGGGTTTGCCGTCGTCAAACGCGGCTATTTCAACCGAGTTCACGGCGGCGTTTCTGCTGTACGCAAGCTCTTCTAAAAATTTAAGCGAGCTGTATTTTTCCGTCAGCGCATAAGCGTTTGCCTCGCTTGCGGAAATATCGGCGTCGGTGTAAGTTAAAGGTGCGGGCGCGCCGCCGCTCTCTTTTGGCCCGAATAAATTTGCGCGCGAAACAAGCACGACGCTTACGGCAACGATAAGCACCGCGCCCGCCGCAACCGAGCCGTACTTTGCAAGGGCAGGCAAAAAGGCGGACCGCTTTTTAACGTGCTTTTTAGCGTCCTTAGTCAGATTATCGGGGGTATTCACTCCTTCGAAATACCCGTTGAAGACTTTTTCAAGTTCCTTGTCTTTCATCTTTCACCTTAACAACGTTTGCGTCAGTCCTTTTGTCCCGCGCGCAGTAAATTTTTAAGATTTAACTCTGCTTTTTCAATCAGCCTCTGCGCGGAAGATTTGCTCAGCTTCATTTCCGCGGCGATTTCCCTCACGGTCATATCCACGAAGTATTTGAGGTAAATTACCTGCTTTTCGTTTCCATCAAGCTTTGATATCGCAGCTTCCAGCGTCAGCGCCTCGTCAAGCTTTTCGGGTTGGTAGTCTGAAGAGGCGAGGCTGTAAAATTCTTCGGTCGAAGCCTGCGGCTTATCCGAACGCAGAAAATCCAGCGCGGTGTTCCGTACGATTTTTAAAATCCAGCCGAAGGGGTTGTCCTCGCGCCGGTATCGGTGCGCAAACCTCGCAATCTTTATCAGCGAGTCGTGGACGATATCTTCCGCGTCGTTCCGTCCGACAAGCGCGCTTGCCGCCGCAAACATACGCTTTCCCGCAACCTCGTAAATTCCGTCAAGGCAGTCGGCGTGACCGTTCGCAACGGCGATAATAAGTC
>JAIEAS010000227.1 GCA_029071285.1 Clostridia bacterium | reverse complement strand
CTGCGTTGAAGCGCACAAATTCGTAAAAATCACCGAGCCCACGGTAGAGATGACCTTCTCGGTAAACGACTCGCCTTTTGCGGGCAAGGATGGCAAATGGGTAACCACGAGGCACTTGCGCGACAGACTTTTCAGGGAGCTTCTGCGCGACGTATCTTTAAGAGTAGAGGAAACCCAGTCCGCCGACAGCTACCGCGTGTGCGGCAGAGGTGAAATGCACCTTTCGATACTAATTGAAAATATGCGCCGCGAGGGTTATGAATTTCAGGTTTCAACCCCCAAAGTTATGTACAAGGAAATCAACGGCGTCCGTCACGAGCCTATGGAAAAGCTTATCGTGGACGTTCCCGACGAGGCGACGGGCGCGGTGTTCCAGAGTATGGGCAACCGCAAGGGCGAGCTTCTGCATATGAGCGCAATCGGCACCAGAACACGCCTTGAATTTATCGTGCCGGCGCGCGGACTTTTCGGTTATAAATCCGAGTTTCTGACCTCGACCAAGGGCGAGGGCGTAATGAACTCCATTTTCTTCGAATACCAACCCTACAAGGGCGAACTTCAAAGAAGGGATACGGGTTCGTTAATAGCCTTTGAAACGGGCGAGGCGGTAACCTACGGCCTTTTTAACGCGCAGGGGCGCGGCACTCTGTTTATCGGCGCGGGCACGCCCGTTTACGAGGGAATGGTTATAGGCGAAAACCCCAAAAACGAGGACCTGAACGTAAACGTCTGCAAGACAAAGCACCTGACCAACACCCGTTCGAGCGCAAGCGACGACGCGTTGAGATTAATCACTCCCAAGCGTATGAGCCTTGAAGAATGCCTTGAATTTATCAGCGACGACGAGCTTTTGGAAATTACACCCAAAAATATCCGTATAAGAAAGCGCATATTAAACAGCGAGCTCCGCGCCAAGGCGAGAGCCAAGGAAAAAAAGGCATAATTCAACCGTTTTCGGCATAATAATATACCACCCGTAAAGGGTGGTATTTTTTTGTGACCAAAGTTTGGTAAGGAGTGGTTTATGGATAACGGAACGCCCCATTCACTTGGGATAGAGCAGTGCAAAAAAATTACTGCAACCGCAATCGAAAGCGTAGACGGCTTTTCGGATAAACAGATTTTGCTGTCGTACGCGGGCGGCAGAATAATAGTTATTGGCAGCGGTATGAAGATAGTAAACTTTTCAAAGACCAGCGGCGCGTTCGCCGCGACGGGCGATATCGTTTCGGTACGGTACGCAGCAAAAGGAATGGGGTTCAAATCCAGACTTTTCAAATAAATGCAGATTTTCATTTTTATAACCTGCGCCTGCTGCGGCGTTCTCAGCGGAATAGTTTACGATATTTTATATATCGCCCGCTGCTCGGTGTGCGGCGTTGAAAAGCGCGCTTACACCGTCAAGGACAAGATATTTTTAATCGCCTGCGACATAGTCTACACGCTTGTATTCGCCGCAATGTTTATATTCACTTCGGTAATGTTCGACTTCTACGAGCTGCGCCTGTTTATGCTGCTCGGCTGTGTTCTCGGCGCGTTTTTGTATTTAAAAAGTGTTCATATTTTCGTTGCTTTTTTAGTGGGAAAAGTTTATAATAAAGTTACGTTAAAAAAACTTTCCCGCAAGAGGACGAAGAATGAACGAATCAAAGCACAATAAAATGGTTGCGGCAATCACCGTAAACGTCGTAATTTTAATAGCCGTGCTCATGGCGGTAATAATTTATCAGCTTGTCAACATAAGCGTACTGACCAGCCGCCGCGATAAGCTGAAGGCGGAAGTAGATACTATTGAGAAGAAAATCGAAAGTATGGAAGAATCTCTTGATTATTATAAATCGGCTGTCTCTTAAACACAGCTGAAGCTGCCGACGAATAGA
>JAIEAS010000226.1 GCA_029071285.1 Clostridia bacterium | reverse complement strand
CCTTGAAAAACGTGCGAGAGCATGGAAGTTGTGGAAGCTTTACCGTGACAGCCGGAAACGGAAATCACGTGCGGATATTCCTCCGCAACGTTTCCGAGAAGTTCCGCACGCGAGATAAGACGTTTCCCCGCCGCTCGCGCCGCCCGTAACTGTGGATGAGCTTCCTCGATTGCGCCTGTGTAGACGACGTTCTCTTCCGTAATCTCTTCCCGATCGCCGATTGAAACGGGAATGCCGCGTGAACGCAAATTGCGGGTAAAGGAGCTTTCCGCGGCGTCGCTGCCGCGTACCCGCTCGCCCCGATCGCTCAAAAGCTGAGCCAAGGCGCTCATGCTCACACCGCCGATTCCAATAAAATACCAGCCCCGTTTCGTTTCGGAAAACATATATTATCATACGCAAATTTTCCGAAAAAATGTTACTTTTTTCAAAAGAAAAAACGCGGACAAATCGTCCGCGCCTTTTATAATAACATTTATTATCGCAGAAAATATTTCACCATTTTATCATGGGTTTTTATGAACGGTTGGTAGCGCATAGGCAAATCGATAACATTCTTTTTATTTACAATGCTTTTATAATGCGTGAATGTATCGAAACCGAATTTACCGTGATACGCCCCCATTCCGCTCTCCTTGAATCCGCCGAACGGCATATTCGAAGTTGCAAGATGCACAACCGTGTCGTTAATGCAGCCGCCCCCGAACCCGAGACAGGAAGTAATCTTTTTTATCTGCTTTTTGTCTGTCGAAAACAGATACAGCGCAAGCGGCGCGTCGTGCCCGCCGACATAGTCGATAACTTCGTCAAGCGAACGGTACGTAATAACGGGCAAAACGGGTCCGAAAATTTCTTCCTGCATCACGGCGTCGGTAAAATCCACTCCGTCCATTACCGTCGGCTCAATTTTCAACGTTTCCGCTACATATCTGCCGCCGCAGACCACTTTGTCGCCGTCTATCAAAGAAAGAATGCGCTTAAAATGCTTTTCGTTGATGATTTTACCGTAGTCTGAGTTTTTCAGCGCGTCCTGCCCAAACTGCTTTGCAATTTGCTTCTTGATTTCCGAAATCAGTTTGTCGTGTATTTCTTGTGCGCACATGATATAATCGGGCGCAACGCAGGTCTGTCCGAGATTGAGAAACTTTCCCCAGACAATACGCTTTGCGGCAAGCGGAATATTTGCCGTTTCGTCTACAATGCAGGGACTTTTGCCGCCGAGCTCGAGCGTTACGGGCGTAAGGCTTGCCGCCGCTTTTTCGTACACCAACTTTCCCACCGTTTTACTGCCGGTGAAAAATATGTAATCGAATTTGGTATCGAACAGTTCGGCGTTCACCTGCGCGCCGCCGAAAATCACCGCAACGTAGTCCTCTTCAAACGTTTCCGAAATTACTTTCTTGATTGCTTCGTTGGTTTTGGGAGAATATGCGCTCGTTTTTAATACGACGGTATTGCCCGCCGCAACCGCCGCAATCAGCGGATCCATGCAGAGCAAAAACGGATAATTCCAAGGGCTCATTATAAGCACCGTACCGTAAGGCGACGGCAAGCGGTAGCTTTGGGATACCGACTGCGCCAACGGAGTTTTTACGCGCTGCGGCGCTGCATATTTCTTGATATGCTTTATTATGTGCGACAGCTCGCTCAACACCAAGCCCGTTTCGCACATATAACTCTCGCTCGCGCTTTTGCCCAAATCCTTTTTGAGTCCGTCGTGAATGATATCAAGGTTATCCTTGATTGCATGATACAGTTTTTTGAGGTGGCACAATCTGAATTTTACGTCGAGCGTTTTACCGCTCTTGAAAAATTTTTTTTGTACTTCCACGATCTGCGGAATATCTGTCGGCATACCTTGTCTCCGATTTTTTATGCGACGGTAGTGAGCTTGCCGGTTTCAAACGAATACAAATAGGTTGCTTCGGGCTTATCGTAGTTTTCGTTTGCAACCCAACGCACGGTTTTATCCGTGAGGTTATAAACCACACTGTGCACGGTAACGCCGCCACCGCCGTTCCAGGTTCTTCTGCCCACTTCCGCAAGAATGTCCATTGCGGCGGCTTCGTCTTCCACAATTCCATTCGTTTCATTTAACCGACCATAGATGTGTTGGTATCTGTCCCAACCGGCTTTTTCGTCATTGTCGTTTTCATAATAAGCGTCATGATTGCTGACAATGAAATTGGTAATCCACTGATATTTGAAATCGTCCGCCCCTCTCAAGCTGTCGTACATCGGATCGGTATTGTATGTAACTTTCAGGGTGCGCGCCGAGCCGTCGTTGTCGGTTTTATCCGTGCCGTTTTCGGGCAACCATTCCAAAATGGCGCTCTTCCCCGTCGCGTCGGCAATCATATAGTGGAACGACGATTTTGCGGAATCGTGCAGATTGTAACTGCTGATCATTTCCACCGCTTCGTCAACCGTTGCGCAGTAGTCCAGAATCATTCTCTGCATGGTCGTGGAAGTAAAGTTGGGTTTGGAATCGTCTTTCTGATCGGTTGCCACGGTGCCGCTGTCGTTCAGGCTGTAATCATCGCCCTGATACGACATAAAGA
>JAIEAS010000225.1 GCA_029071285.1 Clostridia bacterium | reverse complement strand
GTCGTAGTCTATCGCTTCCGCCCTGTCCTTTAAAACGAACTCTAAAAACGCGGCGCAGCCGTCGCTGATATCCTCGAAAGCGCGCTCGAAATCCAGCGTGTACCACGGGTCGGCAACGTCGCGCGGGTCGTCGGTGAACGAGCAAAGCTTATACACCTTGTCGGCGTAGTTTGCGCCAGCAAGCTGCAACAGGTCGTAGTAGTTCGAGTTGTCCATACAGAGAATATAATCGTTGTTCTTTATGTCGGCAAGCGAAATCTGCTTCGCAACGTGGTTGCCCGCAATTCCGTGCCTTATCAAAGTCCTCTTTGCGGGCGGATAAATGGGGTTTCCTTCCTCGCAGTCGGACGTGCCGAAAGAGGTTACGTTAAAGCTTAAAGAAAGCTCGCGCTCCTTCAACATATTTTTGAATACAAGCTCCGCCATAGGCGAACGGCAGATATTGCCGAGGCACACGAACGCAACGTTTATCATCAGTCACCTATCTTCAGATTGCGCCAGTGGGTTTCGTCGGGCACGTAGTTTTCAACGTAGTCGATAATATTATCCGCATCGTCAAAACAGTCGTAAATTTCGTTGCACTTATAATTCACAAACCTGAGCTCGACCACTTTATCCATAAGCTTTATAATATCGTCGTAATAGTTGGAAATATTGAAAATTACGATAGCCTTTGCGTGCCTGCCGAGCTGCTTTAAAGTCAGCACCTCGAAAAACTCCTCGAACGTGCCGATTCCGCCGGGCGCGATTATAAAGGCTTCCGCCTCATCCTCCATTATCCTTTTGCGCTCGGACATAGTGTCGGTATAAGTCACTTTGTCGCAGCTCTCGAAAACGGGCTCAACGCCGTCCTCGCCGAAAAACTTCGGGATTACGCCGTGAACGTAGCCGCCGCCTCTTTTAAAGCCGCGCGCCGCCGCGCCCATTAGTCCGGTACCGCCCGCGCCGAACACGAGCGAGTGCCCGCGCTTTGCAAGCTTTTCGCAGAGGGCTTCAACCTCTTCTATATAATTTTTATCGATATGCGCGCTCGCCGCGCCGAAAACACAAATCTTCATTTATCCCTCAATTAAAGTTAGTACTCTATTATTA